>CAMONF010000306.1 GCA_946620335.1 uncultured Clostridia bacterium | reverse complement strand
TCTGAAATAATAAAATCGTAGCCACGCCACTGCTCCTTGAACAGTTCCCTCAGACATAAAAAGAGAGGTTCCATCACACGGAGCACGCTCTGCTCCCGGTGACGGAAACCCCAGTAAATCAGGCTTTTTCAGCCCTTTTTCTTCAAGAATGTGTTAGTAGACAGACGGTCTCGATGTGCCCGGTTTGCGGGAACAAATCCGTCAAACACCATCTCTCCATCTTCCACCCCGCCTGCCTGAGCACCGCCATATCCTGCTTAAAAGAGCTTGCCTTGCAGGAAATATAAACCATCCGGTCAACTCCATACCCAATGATTTGCGGCAAAGCCTTGGGATTTACGCCTTCCCGGGGCGGATCCAGCACAATATAGTCCGGCCTTTCCTCGATTTCACCCAGTTTCTTCAGAACATCCCCGGCGATAAAGGTGCAGTTGGAAATGTCGTTCAGCGCCGCATTCTCCCTCGCAGCCTCCACCGCCTCCTCAATGAGCTCGATACCGTAAACATGCCCTGCGACAGGGGCCAGCATCTGGCCGATCGTGCCCGTGCCACTGTAAAGGTCATACAGGACCGGCGCCTTGTGGTTTTCTGACGGAACTTCGGCTTGCTGCTCTCCCATCACGTAGGAAACCGTTCCGGCTTCCACTGACTGGTCACGCTCTTCATCCGCAAACCTGCCACGCACAGATAACCTGTTCTTCGTCACATAATCCCGCACAGCCCCATACAGCACCTCCGCCCCCAAAGTGTTGGTCTGGAAGAAGGAAAATGCAGTCACCTTGAACCGGAGCCCCAGCAGGGTCTCGTAAAAGTAATCCTGCCCGTACAGGGGAATGGCCTTCTCCACCTTGAGCGCATCCGCAAAACTGTCGGAGATTCCGTGGAAAATGCCAGCATAGCTCCCTTCGAGCGGCAGCGCCAGAAGCCTGTCCGCCCACTCCTTAAAGTCATGGTCGACCTCAGAGGAGGTCACGATATAGATCAGCAGCTCTCCCGTAGTCTCCGACCTGCGGGCCAGGAGGAAGCGCAGAAAGCCGGTATGGTCTTTCTTGTTATATTGGCGAAAGCCCTTTTCCGTGCAGTAATCCAAAGTCGCGCGTAGGACCATGGATACGTCAGGATGCACGATGGCGCAGCCATCCGCCGTCAGCACATCGTAGGTCGTCCCTTTTTTGTGGAGACCCAGCGTCAGCGGTCCGCCCGGATGATCGTCGCCGAAGGAGAATTCCATCTTGTTGCGGTATCCCGTCTGCCTGGGGCTGGCCAGGATTCCGTCGAAGACAGTGTCTTCCTCGGTCACCTCCTCCAGGAGGCGGCGGACCTGGTCGGCTTTCATTTTCAGCTGTTCCTCATAGGGAAGGGTCTGGCAGGAGCAGCCGCCGCAGGATGGGTAGAGCGGGCAAAGCTTGTCAGCGGTCTCGAGAGGCGAAGCGGCCAGCACCTCCAGGAGCTTGCCTTCCACCCGGTCCTGGTGCTTCTTGAAAATGCGAAAACGCACCTTCTGTCCCGCGAGGACGTTCTTGACCGTCACCTTCTGGCCCTCCTCGGTCCTGATCCGGCCCCGGTTGGGATAATCGACGCGCTCTATGATTCCTTCGGCAATATCGCCTCTTTTCAGCATACTCTCCTCCTGCAAAGCCCTCCCGGGCTGAATAATCACTTATGACTTTATATCACATCCTGCCCCATAACGCAAACTCACTATCGCTGAAAATAAAAACAACCCCGGGGAAAGATCCCCGGGGCATCATGTTCTGATCTTATTATTCTTCTTTGGCTTCCTCAGCGGCCTCTTCCACTGCCTCTTCAGCAGCTTCCACTGCCTCTTCGGGAGCTTCCGCAGCGGCTTCAGCAGCTTCCGCAGTCTCTTCCTCGACCGCTTCAGCAGCCTCTTCCGGCTCGTCATCCTCAAAGTAGTCGTCGATGTCTTCTTCCTCTTCCTCGACCTCTTCCTTGTGGATCACGCTCTCAACAGCAGCCTTGGCCTTCTCAGCAGCATCGACGACCTTGCCTGCGGCAGCCTTGACGGATTCCTCGACCTTCTCCTTGCGGGACTTGGGGGCTTCTACTTCTTCCTCTTCCTCCTCGTCGTCCTCGAAGTAGTCGTCGAAATCATCATCGAAATCATCCTCGAAATCCTCGAGATAGTCCGGTGTGAAGAAGCGATAGACCGCATAGGCAATCGCCGCGACAGCTGCTACAAAGCCGATCACTGCAAGAATGGTAACAAGCTTGTTCCCCTTTTTTCTGTCTTCGTCCTGTGCTCTGAGACGAGCGAGGATTTCATCTACTTTGTTGTTCATAGGTATCACACCTTCCTTTCAGAATACTGAGATAATTATATCACGCTCATCTGCATTTTGCACTATAAAACATCTATTTTGCCCTCTTTTTTTGAGAAAAATTGGTCTTTTCACCGTTTTTCTCATAAAAATGAAGACATTTCACTCTTCCCTGACCAGCTTCGCAAAGCCCGCCAGGAGCTTTTTGACACCCCAGGATGGGAAATCCACCGTGACCTGGTGGTCCCTCCCCATATTTCTGATTTCCCTGACAGTACCCACGCCGAACTTGACATGGCGGACCTTGTCCCCCACCTCGTAGCCAAGTTCTCCGGAGCCAATGCGACCTGACGAAGCGGACGCCGGAGCGCTGCTTTTATTTTGGGCCGGCTTGCTGTACGGGCTCTTATAAGGACTCGAATAAGCGCCGCCGTTCCTATCGGCGCCTGACCGGCTGTAAGCGCTCGAATACCCGCTATTCATATCCTCGTCAGAACGGCCATAAGCCCCCGTGAAGGCGCCGTTGCCCGGCTTGGGCGCATAGGGCTTCGCCGTGATGGCCTCCCGCATGCTGCGGCCGAATCCGGCATTGCCAAGGTCGGGTTTAGTCCTCGAAGCCTGGGACCCCTTGCCGAGGTCCACCACCTCCCTGGGCATTTCATGGATGAAGCGAGACGGCATCATGGGGTGCATTTCCCCGCGCATCATGCGCTCGTAGGCCATGGTCATGGTCAGCTGCTCCCGGGCCCTGGTGATACCGACGTAGCAGAGCCTGCGCTCCTCCTCCACCTCCTCGTCGCTGTCCGAGCTGTTGATGGACATGGCGCTGGGGAAAATGCCCTCCTCCATGCCGGTCATGTAGACCACCGGGAATTCCAGTCCCTTGGCAGCGTGAAGCGTCATGAGGAGCACTCTGTCATCGTTGTCGTCCACGGTGTCGATATCCGCAATCAGGGCCACCTCCTCCAGGAAGCCGGAAAGGCTGGGACTGTCTGCATTTTCCTCGTACTGGACGGCCTTGTTGCGGAGCTCGTCCAGGTTGTCCAGCCGGTCCTCCGCCTCCTCGGTTCCCTCCGCCTGGAGGGCCTCCAGGTAGCCGGTCTCGTTCAGGATCTCGCCAATCAGATCACTGACCTTGAGTTCCCCCGACTTCCTTCTGAGTCCGGCGATAAAGTCCGTAAAGACCGCCACTTTTTTGGCAGTCGCCGAGGACAGGCCTGGGATATCCTTCGCCGCTGCAGCCGCGTCGAAAAATGAAATCCCTCCGTCAGCCGCATAGGTGGCAATCTTGGTGATCGTCGTCGCGCCGATTCCCCGCTTCGGAACATTGATGATGCGGGTGGAGGCGACGTCGTCCACGGCGTTGTCGATGGTCTTCAGGTAGGCCAGTACGTCCTTGATTTCCCGGCGGGAGTAGAAATTCACGCCGCCCACTAGCTTGTAGGGGACGTTCAGCAGAAGACATTTTTCTTCGAATAGACGGGACTGAGCGTTGGTCCGGTAGAGAACCGCATAATCCTTGTAGTGCCGCTCCCGGCGCCCCACGGCCTGGGCAATCTCACGGGCCACGGCCTCCGCCTCCGCGTAGCCGGTCTCATACCGCTTGAAGCGGATCTTCTCCCCGTCACCCACGTCCGTCCAGAGCCGCTTGCTCTTCCGTCCCCTGTTGTGGCGAATGACTTCATTTGCCGCGTTCAGGATGTTCTGGGTGGAGCGGTAATTGCGCTCCAGCTTGACCACCTTGGCGTCCGGGAAGTACTCCTCGAAATTCAGAATGTTCCGAATGTTGGCGCCGCGGAACTTGTAGATGCTCTGGTCATCGTCGCCCACGACGCAGAGATTCCGGTGCTCGTCCGCCAGGAGCTTGACCAGGCGGAACTGGGCCGTGTTGGTGTCCTGGTATTCATCCACGCTGATGTATTGGAACTTCCGGCGGTAGAGCTCCAGGATGTCCGGCCGCTCCTCGAAGAGGGCGACTGTCCTGGATATCAGATCGTCGAAATCCATGGCGTTATTTTCCTTGAGCTTGTCCTGATACTCGGCGTAGAGGTCGGCGATCTTCACCTGGCCCCACTCCTTATTGAGGCGGGCGTATTTTTCAGGCGTGATCAGTTCGTCCTTGGCGGAGGAGATGGCGTTCAGAACTGCCTTGTGGCTGATGACCTTGGGATCGATCTTCCGGCGCTTTAAGATGTCCTTCATGACGGATTCCTGGTCGTCCCGGTCATAGATGGAGAAATACCGGGTAAAGCCGATCTCCTCGGCGTGTCTCCGTAAAATGCGAACACAGCACGCGTGGAAGGTCATGACCCAGATCTCGCCGGCGCCGAAACCGATCATGTCGTCCACGCGCTGACGCATCTCCTCGGCCGCCTTGTTGGTGAAGGTAATGGCCAGGATATTGTAGGGAGCGACCCCGCAGACGTCGATGAGATAAGCGATTCTGTGGACAAGGACCCGGGTCTTGCCGGAGCCGGCGCCGGCAAGGATCAGGACCGGCCCCTCCGAGGCCAGGACTGCCTCCTGCTGCTCTTTATTCAGTTTGGATATGATCTGTTCACGGTCCATGCGAACCCCTTTCCTCTGTGTTTTCTATGGCCTGCCGGACAGATTCTCCACCGGCAGGCACTGCCGTAATGGTCCTATTATACAGTTTCGGTCCCCGCCAGACAAGGGCTCTTCTCCCTTCGGCCGGCAAGGTTTGCCGTTTTCCAATACCTTTTCCTTGAAATCGCCGAGTGGTGGATCATGGTCTCTCAGCATATGCCTAAGTATACAAAAGCCGCAGCCTCCCTTTCGGTGAGCTGCGGCTTTGTTCCGTAGATACTGAATGTCGCTCTGACATTTCAACCAGTCCGAGCAGTACTGCCATCACTTTTGTTCCTTGAGATGATCCCACACGATGTCATAGCCGTTGTTGCCGTAGTTGAGAGAACGGTTCACGCGGCTGATGGTGGCTGTAGAGGCACCGGTCTTCTCCGAGATATCCAGATAGGTCTGACCGGCTCTCAGCATGCCTGCCACCTCAAAACGCTGGGAAAGGGAAAGGATTTCATTGATTGTGCAGACGTCTTCAAAAAAACTGTAGCATTCTTCCCGGTTCTTCAATGTCAGTATGGCATCGAAAAGGTTATCCACTGCCTCCGTGTGAAGCTTCGCGTTCATTGGCGGTTCTCCTTATTTGTTGTTTATAGTGATGCTGTATAATTTTACCATTTTACAGCATTAAATTCAATCGTAAATTTCATATAATGACCCATTAACGACATTTTTTTCGATCATAATCGAGCCCGGCAGATCTGATAAGGGGGAAATGATCCGCTCTATTTCCGGCCCGATAGACGCAGTATTTTCTTGATACGTGGAGCGTTTCGAGCTATAATGGATTTTACGCCACTTTTGCAGAGGCGGGTGTTCATTTTCCAAAAAACAGAGGAGTTCCGGAGAGACCGAGCCATGACGAACGCACAGACCTTGTATAAACTGATCATTCTGTATATGCTGAGGAAAGTCACCTTTCCCCTCACCAATGCCCAGATCACGGAGTTCATCGTCGGCAAGGAATACACAGACTATTTCCATGTCCAGGAGGCCATCAACGATCTTCTGGACGCGGACTTCATCCGGGTGGAGAAGGTCCGGAACGTCTCCCAGTACATGGCCACCCAGTCCGGCGAGGAGTGCCTGGAGTACTTCAGCAGCATGATCTCCGACGCCATCAAGACGGACATCGACGAGTACATGCGGGCCAACGCCTTCGAGCTGAGAAATGAATCCAGTATCCGTGCGGATTACGTCCGGACAGACCGCTTCGATTACGCGGTCCGCTGCCGGGTAATCGAGGGAAATGAGACCATTATCGATCTCACCATCACCGTGCCGACGGAGGAGGAGGCCGAGAAGGTCTGCTCCCACTGGCCGGAGAAATCCCAGGATATTTATATGTATATCCTGAAGAAACTGATGTAACTGTGACTGTTCAGTCCCAGAGCGCAGAGGATGCCCATTTTCCTTCTTCCCCTTCTTAGAAAAGCGGGAAAAGGAACCGTCCCTCATTCCCATTACTCCGCCTCAGCCCTGATCCTGTCCAAATACTCCTTGATGGTGGCTTCGTACCCGATCTCCGTGGGCTCATAGAAATGAGTCCCCACGATCTCATCCGGCAGATACTGCTGCTTCACATAATGATTAGGATAGTCGTGGGCATACTTATACCCCACGGCCTGGGGAGCCTCACCCGCCCCGTTGGCATGGATATTCTTCAGATGTCCGGGCACGGATGTCCTGACCTTGCCCACAATGTCCAGGGCAGCATTGACAGCTCCGTAGGCTGCGTTGCTCTTGGGGGCGCAGGCCACATAGATGGCGGCCTGGGCCAGGGGAATCCGGGCCTCCGGAAGGCCGATCCGCTCCACGCTCTGGCAGGCGGCTACTGCGACTACGAGGGCCTGCGGGTCTGCATTTCCCACGTCCTCGGAGGCGCAGATCATGATGCGGCGGGCGATGAACTTGATGTCTTCTCCCGCGGCAAGCATCTTGGCCAGATAGTAAACTGCCGCGTCCGGGTCGGAGCCCCGCATGCTCTTGATGAAAGCGGAGATGGTGTCGTAGTGCTGGTCGCCGGCCTGGTCGTAATGGACCGCCCGCTTCTGGATGCACTCCGATGCGGTCTCGAGATCCACAACGATATTGCCGAGAGCGTCCGGCTCTGTGGTCATAGCCGCCAGCTCGATGGCGTTGAGGGCGGCGCGGGCATCCCCGCCCGCGATATCGGCCAGGAAATTCCTGGCTTCCGGCAGGAGCTTTACATGCATGGCCCCGAGGCCTCTGTCCCGGTCAGTCACAGCCCGGTCAAGTAAAATGCCGACATCTTCCTTGGTCAGGGGATGAAGCTCGAAGATCGTGGACCTGGACAGGAGGGCCGAATTGACCTCAAAGTAGGGGTTCTCCGTCGTGGCGCCGATGAGGACAATGGTTCCGTCCTCCACAAAGGGCAGGAGGTAATCCTGCTGGGACTTGTTGAAGCGGTGGATCTCATCGATGAAGAGGATGGTCCGGCGGCCGAAGCCGCCGAGCGCTTCCTTGGCTTCATTTACCACTGTCTCCATGTCCTTTTTGCCGGATGTGGTGGCGTTGAGCTGCCGGAAAATGGCGTTGGTGGTGTTGGCGATGACCTGGGCCAGAGTAGTCTTGCCGGTGCCCGGAGGACCGTAGAAAATGACGGAGGAGAGCTTGTCCGCCTTGATGGCCCGATAGAGGAGCTTGCCGCGCCCGATGATGTGCTGCTGCCCCACCACCTCGTCGAGAGTTCTGGGACGGAGGCGGCTGGCCAGCGGGGAGGTCCTCTCCAGATTTTTTTCCTTCATGTAATCGAAAAGGTCCATAATATCTCCTGAAAATGCTTCACCTGGATGCTGCAGGATAGAGGCAGGGCCTCTGTCCCATATGGCTTATACTAAGAAAACGTGCCTCTTTGCAAAGGCACGTTTTCGGTCATTCCGGTTATATTGCTCAGGCGAGCTTGCTCTTGGCGATCTCAGCGAGGGTCGCGAAGCCGGCTGCATCGTTGACAGCCATCTCAGAGAGCATCTTGCGGTTGATGTCGATCTCAGCGAGCTTGAGGCCGTACATAAAGCGGCTGTAGGAAAGGCCGTTGATCCTGGCTGCGGCGTTGATACGGGCGATCCAGAGCCTTCTCATGTCTCTCTTCCTCTGCTTGCGGCCGGCGAACTGAGCGTTCAGAGCGCGCATAACAGACTGCTTGGCGATTCTGTACTGCTTGGACCTTGCGCCGTAGTAGCCCTTAGCGAGCTTCAGGACGCGATTATGCTTTTTTCTGGCGTTTAAACCGCCTTTGATTCTTGCCATTTATCTATCCTCCCATTCAATCCTTATTCGTACGGCAGAAGCTTCTTCATGACCTTGGCGTTGGCTGCGACAGTGATGGTAGCCTTGCGAAGGTTTCTCTTCGTCTTGGTGGTCTTCTTGGTCAGGATATGGCTCTTGTAGGCTTTCATTCTCTTGAGCTTTCCGGAACCAGTTGTATGAAAGCGCTTGGCGGCAGCTCTCTTTGTTTTCATCTTGGGCATGTCAGTAATCTCCTCTCTGTTATTTTTTCTCTCCCAGGAACATCGTCATGAAACGACCTTCCATCTTGGGTGGCTTGTCTACGACTGCGATATCGGAAAGCTGAGCGGCAAAATCATCCATCATGGGGCGGGAAGCCGCTGTGTGGGCCATCTCGCGTCCGCGGAAACGAATGCTGACTTTCACCTTGTTACCTTTCTCGATGAATTTTCGAGCGGCGGCAATCTTGGTGTTCAGATCGTTGGTGTCGATATTGGGAGACATCCGGACTTCCTTGATCTCGACTATCTTCTGCTTCTTTCTGGCTTCCTTCTCCTTGCGTTCCTGCTCGTATCTGAACTTACCGTAATCGATAATTTTGCAGACGGGCGGGATGGCCTTGGGCGCGATCTTGACCAGATCGAGTCCTGCCTCATCCGCAAGGGCCTGAGCCTGTCTTGCCGGCATGATGCCAAGCTGTTCACCATTGGTGCCGATCAGTCTGACTTCACGGTCTCTGATCTGCTCGTTAATCATTAAATCGCTAATCTCACTACCCTCCCTTATGAAAGAATTACGATGTTCACAAGAAGTAACCTGCTCCTTACATGGCCGGATCTCTCCGGACCATAAAAAAGAACGGACACAGCATGCCCGCTCACACAACAAAAAGACGCCTGTCTTTATCGTTATGAACGCCCGGTCACGTCGTGCCGGGGTGAGAGCGGATACTCTGCTTGTTTTTCAACTCTATTAAGATACCACGCCCCTTGAAGCCCGTCAAGCAGTTTTTTAAATTTCTCTTAACTTTCCCCGCTTCTGACCGAACCGGGTTTTTCTTTATGGCCACTTGTGGTATACTGCACCTATCGGTTTTTAAAAATGACAACCGTGCGCAGTCCAAAGAACGCGCTCCCTGTATTATATTGACTTCATATTCGCATTTCAAGCAGAAAGGATAAAAAATGAAAGCAAAGCTCCTCATAACACTCCTGACCGCTTCCCTGCTCCTCGCCGCCTGCGGTCGCAAAGCCGAAGATACTCCCACCACAGATCCTGTTCCCACTGAAGCGCCCGCTGACGCGGAGGAAGCCGCCGACGCCGCCGACACGACCAGGCAAGAGGATTCATCGGCAGCAGAGGCAGAGGAGGACGACCCGGATCAGGGTCCCGAAGAGGCAGATCCGTCGGACGATGAAGATCCCGATGCGGAGGATCCTGCCCTGACAGAGCCGATGGAGGATGCCGGCGATGACAACGCTTCCATCCAGGATCCCGACGAGCTTGACGATGAACTCCCGGACTACCTGAGCGGAGATATGGAGCCCACCGTCTCCGACGGATCGGATGGCACCGGCGAAGGTGCCGGAAATACGGCAGGCGGTGTCTACGAAGCCTCCGATGACCTTTCGCTGAATGCTTATCCCTCTGACCCGATTACCGTGGAGAGCGCCAAAGGCCGCTACACCATCGATCTCACATCCGCCAAAACGGTTGAGAAGGACGGTCTTTCCTGCCTGGAAATCTCCTTCTCCTACACCAACGAGGCCGTCAGCTCCGCCATCCTCATCGATACCCTGAACCTGACCCTGACCGATGAGACCGGCCTCATTCTCCAGACAGTTGCGGAAGATAACCCTTCTCTGGCTACCCTCACACCGGCCGAAGTCGGCGATACCCGGTCCTTCACCGTCAAGTATTACCTGTCCCACGGCGCTGAAAGCGTCCGTCTGATCTATACCGATGTAAATGACAACACCACAGCCGGCTGGGAAATCAGGCTAAAGGGGCTGTGAAGAAAAACTGGGAATCAGGGACGGTTCCTTTTCCCACTTTTCATTTTTTGAAAAGTGGGAAAAGGAACCGTCCCTGATTCCCAGTTTCTCTCTTTTGCTTCTTCAAAAAGTGGGAAAAGGAACTGTCCCTGATTCCCTCTTTTTTCAGGCGCGGCCGTGGCAGTACTTGTACTTCTTACCGGAACCGCAGGGGCAAGGATCGTTACGGCCGACCTTCTTGGGCTTGATGATCGTGCCGGACTTCTTCTGCTCCAGGTAAAGGTCGTGCTGCTCCTCCTTGGAGAAGATGGCATCCCACTGGGGAAGCTCATACAGCCAGTCAGCCTTGGCGTCCACCATGTTCTTGTAGAGCAGGGGCTTGTCGAAGCCAAGGTTCACGACGGTGTCCTCGGTCATGGTCTCGATGGGGTTCTTCTCCTTCAGGGAATCGTTGATTCCGTCGAGGAAGCCGACCATGGTCTCCACCGGGATTTCATACTTTTCGGCCAGTTCAGCGACGGTGCCGGTGACCACTTCATCCGGGTTGGAAAGCAGCTGCTCGTAGATACCCTTTTCAATGAGGAAATACTGCTCCCAGAAGCGCTGCAGGTCACCCTTGTTGGCCTTCTGATCGTAGGCCTTGGCGCGCCACTGACCCAGCAGGGAGTGCTTGTCTACCTTGAGCTCATCGTTCAGGGCTTCATTTTCATTCATATTGTTTGCCATGATTCTTCTCCTGATGTTTTCTTCTGTTCAAACGGCCGTTGCCGGGATTCGATACCGCCTATCCTCTCCGGAAATGCTTTGAGAGACGCTGCCCCGGCACGAACCTTCGTGTTTCTTTTTTTTACAGCTCAAGCTAAGATTATAGCACAGCAGGGTGACCTTGACAAGGACGAAGCTTGCGCTTTGACCGCGCCGGCCTTCTTTCTGCCTGGCCTTGAGGGGCAGAATCTCCTCGACATACTGCTCCAAACAGGGTATGATGGAAGACAGCCAAGGGGTCGTTTCCTTGGTGCACAAACTCTTTTAAAGGAGAGAACATGAAAAAGCTCAGACAGATCCTGGCCATGACAGGCGTCGTCCTCCTCCTGGCCATGTACATCATCACCTTCATCTCAGCCTTCGGGCACAGCGAGACGGCTCAGATCTGGTTCCGGGCCTCCCTGGCCTGCACCTTCATCATTCCGGTCTTCCTCTACGCCGTCATCATGGTCGCCCGGGTCCTCAGCGGCCGCAGGCAGGAGAAAATCGACACCATTGTCTTCGACGTCGGGGATGTCCTCGTGGACTTTCCCTGGCAGAAGTACGGTCTCTCCCTCGGCATCAGCCCCAAAGATATGGCTTTCATCGAGAAGCATGTCTTCTCTACAGATATCTGGGACGAGTTCGACAGGGGTATGAAGCCCTACGAGGAGGTCGTGAACAGCTTCTGCGCACGCTATCCCGGGCATGAGGCGAGCATCCATCTGATTCTGGATGACCTCCACAAGGCTCTCATTCCCATGCCTTATGCAGAGGAGTGGGTCAAGAGCCTCAAGGACAAGGGCTACAAGATCTACATCCTCTCCAACTGGTCCGAAAGAAACTACCGGATTCTTCTGGAAAACGGAAGCTTCCCCTTCCTCAAGTGGACGGACGGCGCCACCTGGTCCTTTGAAGTCCACCAGATAAAGCCCGACCGGGCCATCTTCCAGACCCTCTGCCGGACCTGGCAGATCGACCCCTCCCGCGCGGTCTTCATCGACGACAACCCGCGGAACATTGAGGCAGCCGGCGCATTCGGGCTGAACACGATTCTCTTCACGGGATACGAAGATGCCAAAGCGCAGCTCGCGGAGCTGGGGATAAGCTGACTGGGGATCAGGGACGGTTCCTTTTCCCACTTTTTAAAGAAGGGAAAGAGAGAAACTGGGAATCAGGGACGGATCCTTTTCCCACTTTTCATTTTATGAAAAGAGGGAAAAGGAACCGTGCCTGATCCCCAGTAAGCTTATCCCCAGCACCGCGAGCGGCGCCCTGGAATCTTCGTATCCCGTGCCGAGAACCGTGAACAGCCCCACTGATCCGCCTGCC
>CAMONF010000305.1 GCA_946620335.1 uncultured Clostridia bacterium | reverse complement strand
TGACGTTTCCATGTGCCTGAACGCCTCCCTGGCGGGCTTGGTCGCCATCACGGCCCCCTGCGACGTCACTGACTGCGCAGGCGCGGCCATCATCGGTCTGGTCTCCGGCCTTCTGGTGGTCTTCGGCGTGTGGTTCAACGATAACGTGACCCACGTGGATGATCCGGTCGGCGCCGTGGCTGTCCATATGTTCAACGGCATCTGGGGCACCATCGCGGTCGGCCTCTTCGCCACCGCATCGGCACCGGGCTTCGCCGTGGCCGGCATTCAGGAAGGTCTTTTTTACGGCGGCGGCTTTGTCCAGCTCGGCAAGCAGCTGGTAGGCATGGGCCTCACGGCGGCGTGGACTGTGGTCACCATCTTCATCGCCTTCACCGTCATCCGGGAGACGGTCGGCCTCAGAGTCACGGAGGAGGAGGAAATCACGGGCCTGGACGCCACAGAGCACGGTCTTCCTTCCGCCTACGCCGGCTTCTCCATCATGGATATCTCCAACACCATGATGAGTGTAAATGAAAACACCAACCTTGGCGTGGACAACTACGAGGAGGCCTCCCAGGCGAGAAGGGACGCAGCTGTGCCGGTGGTCCGGGCGGATGGCGCCGGGCTGGCCGGTATCGATACCGGCATTTCTAAGGTGGTCATTATCGCCAGGCTCTCCCGCTATGATGCCCTCAAGAAAGCCATGAATGACCTTGGGGTTACCGGCATGACGGTGACCCAGGTGATGGGGTGCGGCATCGAAAAGGGCGCCGGCGAGAGATACCGCGGTGTTGAGCTGGATGTCACCCTCCTGCCCAAGGTCAAGCTGGAGGTGGTCGTCAGCGCCATCCCGGTTGAGAGCGTGATTGCGGCAGCCAAAAAGGCCCTCTTTACAGGCCACATCGGCGACGGAAAGATCTTCGTCTACCCGGTCAGCAGAGTCGTCAAAATCAGGCCCGGCGAGGAGGGTTACGCGGCCTTGCAGGACGTTGAGTGAGCAGCCGATCGGACAGTCATGAATCCTCAGAGAAAACGCGACACGCTGCGCGATTCATGGCTGGCCGGCAATGATATTTCAGAAAATGCAAACCTGCAGGACAATGCGCCAATGGCAGTCAGCTGAGAAACGACGGACGAAGGGGCAGTCCTGCAGGATATATCTGCATATGGCAGAACACGAGAGGAAATGGGGGATACCAAGATGAAATATGACCGGAAACTGCTCCTGGAGGACGGGAGCGAGTACCTGGGGTTCGGCTTCGGCAGCCGGAAGGACGCGGTCTTTGAGGTCGTGTTCAACACCTCCATGACCGGCTATCAGGAAATCATATCCGACCCCTCCTACACCGACCAGGCGGTCGTCATGGCCTACCCTCTGATTGGCAACTACGGCCTGGCCAACGAGGACTTTGAGAGCCGGATCACGGCCCCCTCCGCCCTCATCGTGCGCACTGTCAGCGAGACGCCCTCCAATTTCCGGAGCATAAGCTCCCTGCCGGAATACCTGGCGGATGCGGACGTTCCGGGAATCGGCGGCGTGGACCCCCGGCGGCTGGTCAGAAGCCTCCGGGACCGCGGCACTCAGCGGGGAATCCTCACCGGTGCGGATGTGCCCGCGGCGGAGGGAGTCCGGCGGATCCTGGAAACCCCTGTCCAAAGGGACGCGGTGAGAAGGTGCAGCTGCAAGAAGAGGTGGTACATGAGGACATCCAATCCTCTCTATCAGGTGGTGGCCATCGACTGCGGTATCAAGAGAAATATAGTCCGTGAGCTGAACCGGTATCACTGCAATGTGACGGTGGTGCCCTATGACACGGACAGCGAGGTGATCATGGCGATGCTGCCGGACGGGGTCTTCATTTCCAATGGACCAGGAGATCCGGAGGATGTGCCGGAAGTAGTGGAGACTCTGAAGAAGCTCAGGGGCCGGGTGCCCATGTTCGGCATCTGCCTGGGGCACCAGCTGCTGGCCCTCTCGGCGGGCGCTTCCACCTATAAGCTGAAATTCGGGCACCGGGGCGGCAACCATCCGGTGAAGGATCTCCGCACCGGGCGGATCGAGATCACCAGCCAGAACCACTCCTACGCGGTCGAGGAGGCCTCGCTGGCGGGAACCGGTCTTGCGGTGACCCATATCAACCTGCTGGACGGGACGGTGGAGGGCCTCCGGAGCGAGCGGGACCGGATCATGTCGGTCCAGTATCATCCGGAGAGCGCGCCCGGCCCCAGGGACAGCCTCCATCTCTTCAGTCAATTCACAGAGCTCATGCGGAAAGGATGACAGACCATGCCAAAACGGACGGACATCAAAAAGGTGCTTGTGATCGGCAGCGGCCCGATCGTCATCGGCCAGGCCGCCGAGTTCGACTATGCGGGGACCCAGGCCTGCCTGGCCCTCAAGGAGGAAGGCTACGAAGTCATCCTGGCCAACTCCAACCCGGCGACCATCATGACCGACCACGCCATCGCGGATAAGGTCTATATGGAGCCGCTGACGTTGGAATATTTGGCTCGGATCTGCCGATATGAGCGGCCGGACGCCATTATACCCGGGCTGGGGGGCCAGACCGGGCTGAATTTGTCTCTGCAGCTCTACGAAAAGGGAATCCTGAAGGAGTGCGAGATCGAGCTTTTAGGGACCGATGCCGCCAGCATCCGCCGGGCGGAAGACCGGGAAGCCTTCAAGGAGCTGTGCGAGGAGCTGGGGGAGCCGGTCATTCCATCCGTCGTGGCCGAAAGCATGGATGAAGGGCTCCGGGCGGCGGCGGACATCGGGTATCCTGTGATCCTCCGGCCCGCCTTCACCCTGGGCGGAACCGGCGGCGGCTTCGCCTCCCGCCCGGAGGAGATGCGGGAAATGATGAAGCAGGCGCTGGCCCATTCCCCCGTGCACCAGGTCCTGGTGGAGAAAAGCGTAAAGGGCTACAAGGAAATCGAGTATGAGGTGATCCGGGATGCCAACGACACTGCAATCACCGTCTGCAATATGGAAAATCTGGACCCCGTCGGCATCCACACGGGCGACTCCATCGTCGTGGCGCCCAGCCAGACCCTGACCAACAAGGAGTACCAGATGCTGCGGGATGGCGCGCTTAAGATCATCCGCGCCCTGGGCGTTCGGGGCGGCTTCAATGTCCAGTTCGCCCTGGACCCGGAATCCTTCAACTATTACGTC
>CAMONF010000304.1 GCA_946620335.1 uncultured Clostridia bacterium | reverse complement strand
GCCGCGGTCTCGTCCAGCAGGATGACCTTGCGGAAGTTCTTATAATCCTCCGGCACGAATTCCCTGCCGGCGTAGACGATATAACCGCAGGTGGACAGGTAATGGTCGTCGATGCCGTAAACGCTGGCGCTCTGGAGGGTGTGGTCCACGGTCCCAATGCTGTCAGCCCACTGCCTGGAGGTGAAGAACGCGGCGTCCTCCACCCGGGCCAGCTTCCGGATCTCATCCTTCTGGCTGTCGCTGACGGTCATGACACCGTCCGGCGCACCGGCATCCATGTAATAGCTCTCCTCGCCCTGCATGAGGGTGATGGTGACACAGTTGTTGCCGGCGCCGATCAGGTTCCGCATGATCTGGTCATTGGTCCCCTTGATGGTGGAGACGATGGCGATGATGGCCGCGATACCGATGATGACGCCCAGCATGGTGAGAAATGAACGCATTTTATGGGCCCAGATCCCGTGAAAAGCAAGTCTGATGTTCTCTATCAAAGTCCCTTCACCTCCGTCACATCTCGTAGAGCTCGTTGATGGAGCCCTCCCGCGTCTCAGCCCCTTCCACGACGTCCTTGCCGTAGGGGAAGGCGACCCAGTCCGCGGAAGTCACGCCGGACAGGATCTCATAGCCGTCTCCGTTCAGCTCGCCCACGGTGACCTCCTGCTTGACGAGGAGGCCGTCCTCGCCGCGCTTGTAAACATATTTCTGGCCGCCCTCCTCGCGGATGAAGGCCTTCCAGAGGAAGAGGTCTTCGCCGGTCTCCAGTTCATCCTCTCCCAGGGTGGGCTCCAAGGTCACCTGGACCCACTCGCCCTGGTTCAGGTCCTTGTCGTCGCCGGAGATATAAATGGTCATGGGATACATGGTCACGTCCTGACCGTAGCCGAACATGCCGCTGTCGTCCGGAGTCAGAGAGATCTCGCGGATCTCGCCGGTCAGGGTCTGGCCGGTCATCCAGGAATTGACGGTAACAGAATCGCCCTCGTGGACGCTGTCCAGCATCTTCTCGGAGATGGCGCTGCGAACGTAGAGTCCGGTGGCGCCGACCACCTCCAGGAAAGCCGAGCCGTCGTTGGGCGGTGCGGCCGGGTCGCCGGCGGTGGTGACCACGCCGTTCATCTTGGCCCTGACAACGCCTTCCTCGACCGCCTTTTTGGCCGCCTTGATGCCCAGCTCCGCCTCCTTGAGGTCAAGCTCCAGCATGGTGATGGTCTCCTGCTCGTTCCGGATGGCTTCCTTGAGCTCCTCCGCCGTGTACTGGGCGTCCGAGGCAATGTAGCCGAGGTCCTGCTTGGTCATCATGAATCCGCCGTCCGCATCACCTGCCCTTGCGGGCGTCGTAACCAGATCCGGGCGGAAGGTCTCCGCCTCGCCGCCGTCAAGAGGCCGCCTGGATACCAGGTATGTCAGGGTGCTGCCCGAGGCATCCGCCCCGTCAAAGCTCACCTTCGCCGTCATCGGCACGGTACCCTGCGGGCCGGCGCTCTGGCCTTCGCCGGGCACTTCCTCAGGATTCTCATCAGAGGCTTCTGTGGGCGTTGCCGCCGGCACATCGGTGGGTGTCGCCGTCGGCGCCTCGGTCGGTGCTTCGGTCGGTGCCTGGGTCGGCGCTTCGGTCGGCGCCTGCGTCGGCGCTTCAGTCGGCGTTTCGGTCGGTACTGCCGTCGGCTCGGGCACCTCAGTGCCGGTCAGAGCCGCGATCTGAGCCTTAAGCTCTGCGATTTCAGCCTCAAGCTCCGCGGCGGATCGGCCGTCAGTGCCCTTCAGCCTTTCATTTTCCGCCTGCAGGGCCTCGATCTTGGCCTGCAGGTCCTCGAGCTTTTTCTTGAACTCGGCCGCCTCGACGGCGGGGTTGGCAGATTCCGCCAGCTCGTCGGCATTCATGCCCAGGGCTTCCAGGTAAGCCCTGTAGGCGGAGAGGATTTTTTCATTTTTCTCCTGTTCCAGGTAGGCCTGGAGCGATTCCTCATCGCCCACATCTATGCCGGTAACGCCGACATAGCCTTCCCATTCCTCCGGGATTTTGACCGGGTCGATGAGGGAGGCGGCATCAATTGTCCAGGAGGCCCGGGTCGCGCCGTAGTAAGTATCGCCCTCATGAATCTCCAGCGTGAAATAGAGGGAACCGCCGGCCGCTTCGGCCAGGGCTTTCATTTTCGCGATGAAGGAGGGGCGGATGATGGCGCCGTCCGTCACCAGGAAGCGGTAGGGGTTCTCGAAGGTGCCGAGACCGCCCAGGGAGCTTTCTGTGCCTTCGCCCAGCTCATCGTCTCCAAAGACCGCCTCTTCCCCGCCCTGGCTGCCGGCGTCGCCGACCTGCTCGTTGATGGACAGGGTGTTCTCGTCGAGTTCGCTCACCGCCGTGATGTTCTCGTAGGGATCCGGCAGTTCCTCCTCGGGAGGCTCCGGCAGCTCCGGCTCGTCAAAGCCGTCCCCTCCATCGGATTCCGAGTAGGGTGACATGTGCTGCAGGGTCTCCAGGTTCTTTTTGGCCACGTCCAGCTGGAGCTGGAGCTGCTGCCGGGTCAGCTCGGCCTTCTCGAGGGCCAGCTGCGTGAGGGTCGCATCGTAGGTCAGGAGGACGTCGCCCTCGTGGACGGCCTGTCCCGCGGAGACCAGGACCTTGTCGACCTTCTCCGTATCGGAGAGGTAGACGGACTGGGTCGCGCTGGTCGTAATATAGCCTTCTATGCTGGACTCATAATCCCAGTAACCGCCGTAATTGACCGCCGCGGCCGGTATGACCATGACTGGCTGCTTTCTCGAGGCCTGCACAGCGCGCACGATCCCGTAGGTGCCGCCCGAGAGGATGGCCAGGGCAAGGATCACGGCCAGGACTCTTTTAGCTTTCTTCATGTCTCTCCTCCTTGTCCGTCAGGATTCCATCGTAGATCTCCACCATGCGGCCGGCCGACTGGGCGACCTTGGGGTCGTGGGTGATCATGATGATGCTGACGCCCTCTTCGTTCAGCTGCTTGAAGAGGGCCATGATCTGTGCGCCGGAGGCAGAATCCAGGGCGCCGGTGGGCTCGTCCGCCAGGAGGATCCTGGGATTGTTGATCATGGCGCGGGCGATGGCCACGCGCTGCTTCTGGCCGCCGGAGAGCTGGTTGGGCATGAAATGCATCCTGTCCTCCAGCCCGACCTTCTTCAGCACCTCCATGGCCCGCTCCCGGCGTTCCCGGCGGGAGACGCCGGCATAGGTCAGGGGCAGTTCCACATTCTCCAGGGCCGTGGTCCGGGGGAGGAGCTGGAAAGTCTGGAAAACGAAGCCGATCTTATAGAGGCGGAGGTCCGCCATCTGGTTCTCGCTGCACTTGCTTATGTCCTGGCAGTCCAGGAGGATCGTGCCGGAGGTGGCCCGGTCCAGGCAGCCGATCAGGTTCATGAGGGTCGATTTGCCGGACCCGGAGGGGCCCATGATGGCCACATACTCCCCTTCTTCCATCTGGAAGGAGACATTCTTTAAGACCGGCACATCGATGCCGCCCAGATAATAAG
>CAMONF010000303.1 GCA_946620335.1 uncultured Clostridia bacterium | reverse complement strand
GGCGACAACGACATCAGCTACCAGACCGTGGTCAACTCCAAGCAGGTCATCATCAAGACCAGGACCCTGACCCCGGATGAGAGAACTGACCTGACCAACGCCCTGATCGAGAGCTTCGGCGTCGAGGAAGGCGCGGTCACCACCGAGAACATTTCCGCCACCGTCGGAACCGAGATGAGAAATACAGCCATCCTGGCCGTCGTCATCGCCGTCGTCCTCATGCTGCTCTACATCTTCATCCGCTTCCATGATATCCGGTTCGCCTCTGCCGCTGTCATCGCCCTGATCCACGACGTTCTGATCACGCTGACGGCTTACGCCATCCTCCGGATCCCGGTGGGCAACTCCTTCATCGCTGTCATGTTGACCATCCTCGGTTACTCCATCAACTCCACGATCGTCATCTTCGACCGTATCCGTGAGAACCTGGAAGGCTTCCCCAAGAACGGCGACCTCAAAGGCCTGGTCAACCTCTCCGACAACCAGACGCTGACCAGAAGCATCTTCACCAACCTGACCACCTTCGCGTCTATCGTGGTCCTCTATGTGGTCGGCGTGGCCTCCATCAAGGAGTTCACCCTGCCCATGTTGGTGGGTATCGTTGCCGGTACCTTCTCCTCCGTCTTCCTGACCGCCCCGCTGTGGTACCTCATGAGGACCCGCCTGGGCAAGGATGCCGCTCCCTACAAGGAAGCTGCTGCCAGGGCTGAGAGGGAAGCTGCCCGCGAGGCTGCCAACGCTGCCAACCCGGCTGCCAACGGCGGTGTCCGCAGCGCCAGCAACCCCAACGTCATCCGCAAGAAGAAAAAGAAATAAGACCCGGCAGGCTGTCGCAAAAAAAGCGGCTGGTCCGCGGCCTCTCACGCGCTGAGGGGCTGCGGCGGCAGGCTTGTGCGGCAGCTTTTTTATTCTGTACCGCCGGGAATCCTTCCATGTTGGCAAAACTCGACGTCTCCCTCTTTCGTATCGGGTGGCCGGGGAAGGAGTTCCTTTTCACTTATATTTGGAGGTGTTTTCATTTGGCAAAGGAAAAATGGATGGTGACCGCCAAGAGGGCGGATTTCAATGCCATCGCGAGCCGGTTCGGCATCGACCCGGTGACTGCCCGTCTGATCCGGAACCGGGATATCGTGGGGGATGAGGCCATCGAGCTCTACCTGCACGGAACGCTGGCGGACCTGCACGATCCCATGGAGCTGCCGGATATGGACAAGGCGGTTCCCATTTTAAAGAAGAAGATAGAAGAGGGGAAGCCCATCCGCGTGGTCGGGGACTACGACATTGACGGAATCATGGCGTCCTACATCTTAAAGAGAGGGCTCACGGAGCTCGGCGGCAAGGCGGATATCCGGATCCCGGACCGGATCCGGGACGGCTATGGCATAAATGACCACATTGTGCGCGATGCCGCCGCGGACGGGATCGATACCATCGTGACCGTGGACAACGGCATATCCGCAGGGCCTCAGATGGCCCTGGCCAGGGAGCTGGGGATGACGACCATCGTGACGGACCACCATGAGGTCCTGGAGATGCCCGAGGCTGATGCAGTCATCGACTGCAAGCGGCCTGACTCCACCTATCCCTACCGGGAAATGTGCGGCGCGGCCGTCGCATGGAAGCTGGTCAAGGCTCTGGGCGGCGATCCGAAGGACGATCTTCTGGAGTATGCCGCATTTGCCACCATCGGCGACATCGTCGACCTGACCGGCGAGAACCGGATCATCGTGAAGGAGGGGCTGAAGCGCCTCCGGAAGACCAAAAACCCGGGGCTTAAAGCTCTGGCCAGAGCCTGCCGGACCCCCATTTACAGCGTGGATACCTATCACATCGGTTTTATCCTGGGACCGTGCCTCAACGCCAGCGGTCGGCTCAATACGGCCATGCGGGCGCTGGCTCTGTTGGAGGAGACGGATCCGACGGAGGCTGCCGGCATCGCGCAGGAGCTCAAGGACCTGAACGACAGTCGCAAGGCCATGACGGAGATCGGCGTGAAGGATGCCGTCGCAGCCGTCGAGGAGGAAGGACTGGCCGGGGACAAGATCCTGGTCATCTACCTGCCGGACCTCCACGAGAGTCTGGCCGGCATTGTGGCAGGCCGGATCCGTGAGAAATACCATCATCCCTGCTTCGTCCTCACCGAGAGCGAGGACGGCGTGAAGGGCTCCGGCAGGTCCACGGAGAACTACCCAATGTTCGATGCTCTCACGGAGGTGGCTCACCTCCTGACCCGCTTCGGAGGCCACGCCATGGCGGCAGGCCTCACACTGCCAAGGGAGAATGTGGATGCCTTCCGCAGGGAGATCAATGCCCTCTGCCCGCTGGAGAACGACGATTTCCGGGAAAAGATCCTCATCGACGTGCCCATGCCGGTATCCTATGTGAGCGACCGGCTGATGGAGGAGCTGAAGCTCCTGGAGCCTTACGGGAAAGGAAATCCCAAGCCTCTTTTCGCAGAAAAAAGCCTTTTCTTCGAACATCCCAGGATCTTCGGGGCTTCCCGCAATGTGCTGAAGGCCCGGGTCCGGTCCATGGCCACCAGCGGGGACGCCCATCCCGAGCGCCTGGGCTTTCAGGCAAACGTCCGCGGCATCGCTATGGACGCGGTCTACTTCGGGGACGCGGAGACTTTTGAAAGGCGGATCAAGGCCAAACCTGAGGTCATGGTGGCCTACTGCCCGGCTTACAATGATTTTAACGGGATAAGAAGGATCCAAATTGTAATATCGCACTTTAATTGAGCGGCGAATGGTGCTATAATACTTTTCTCATAAGACTCGTAAAGACACCTGCGCTGCGGCGCAGACTTAAGGAGGCAGTCATGAAGAGCAATAAGGTGGAAGATTATGTAAGAACAATCCCGGATTTCCCGGAGCCCGGCATCATGTTCCGTGATGTCACCAGTGTCCTGCAGGATGCGGGCGGCCTCAAGCTGGCCATCGACGGCATCCAGTCCAAACTGGAGGGCCTTGATTTTGACGTGATCGCTGGAACGGAGTCCAGGGGCTTCATTTTCGGCATGCCCGTGGCCTACAACCTGCACAAGCCTTTCGTCCTTGTGCGCAAGAAGGGCAAGCTTCCCTGCGAGACCGTCTCCGAGACCTATGACCTGGAGTACGGCACAGCCACCATCGAGATGCACAAGGACTCCATCCAGCCGGGCCAGAAGGTGGTCCTCATCGACGACCTGATCGCCACCGGCGGCACCATCCGCGCGGCAGCCCACCTGATCGAGCGCCTCGGCGGCGAAGTCGTCAAGATGGTCTTCCTCATGGAGCTCGCCGGCCTGAACGGCCGTGAGAAGCTGGCCGGCTACAACGTGGACAGCGTCATCGTCTACGAAGGCAAATAAATCATCCGCCTGCCTCAAGGCGGAGGGGATTCATTTCCCAATTGTATAATTCACGCAGCAATATTGCCCAGACCGGAGCCGGCTGACCGCCTGCCCCGGTTTGGCATATCTTCGTATGGCTCCGCGGGGGCTCGGCCGCGGTGGGGGCGTGGAGGACTGCGACGAAAAATAATCTCTCTTCTCTTAAGTGGGATGCGTTCAGAGAGATTATTTTTCGTCTCCGTCTCCACCGCCCCCCAGCGCGGCCCGCGGCACAGGCACTGACGGAAGACAAGGAATCTTTTTTCCTTAGATGGAATGCATTTAGAGGGATTATTTTTCGTCTCCGTCTCCACCGCCCCGAGCGCGGCGGCAAAGGGTGCGGAGAATCTCTGGAAATAACGTGGGAAGGAAGCATGGATGGCAGCGAAGGCCTGGGAAGGTCTGGATGCTTTTTCTTGGAATGTGACCCCGGAGGTATTTATGTCAGAAGAGATTACGACAAGGAATATGCAGAATTCACAGCTCATACAGCAGAATACGGAAGGGAAGGATATTATCGATCCGGGAGAGTTCAAGACGCCGGAGGAGCTCTATGCCCAGCTGGAGGAGAAGGTCCTGCGGTACCATCCTTCCGATGACATGACAATCATCAAAAAGGCATACGATCTTGCCGCGGAGGCCCATAAGACACAGAACCGCAAGTCCGGAGAGCCTTATATTGTGCACCCGCTCAGCGTGGCCATCATTCTGTCCGACCTTGAGATGGACAAGGAGACCATCGCCGCCGGGCTGCTTCATGACGTGGTGGAGGATACGCCTTATTCCGACGAGGACATCCGTCGGGAGTTCGGCGAGGAGGTGGAGCTGCTGGTCAGCGGCGTCACCAAGCTGGGCAAGATCGGCCTTCATCGCGACAAGGTGGAGGAACAGGCGGAGAATCTGAGAAAGATGTTCCTGGCCATGGCCAAGGACATCCGGGTCATCATCATCAAGCTGGCAGACCGTCTGCATAATATGCGCACGCTTCAGTATATGAAGCCGGAGAAGCAGAAGGAGATCGCCAGGGAGACCCTGGATATCTACTCGCCCATCGCCGGCCGGCTCGGTATCGCCAAAATCAAGAACGAGTTGGATGACCGGGCTCTCATGTATCTCCATCCCGATATCTACCGGGAACTGGTGGAGGAGATGGATTCCCGGGTGGCCGAGCGCCAACGCTTCATCGAGAGCATCGTGACCGTGATCCGCCAGCGGCTGGAGCGGTACCAGCTGCGGGGTTCCGTCAAGGGCCGGGTCAAGCATTATTTCTCCATCTATAAGAAGATGGTCAACCAGGAGAAGACCATCGACCAGATCTACGATCTCTACGCGGTCCGGATCATCGTGGATACGATTCCCGACTGCTATGCGGCCATCGGTATGGTCCACGAGATGTTCAAGCCGGTCCCCGGCCGGTTCAAGGACTACATCGCCATGCCCAAGCCCAATATGTACCAGTCCCTCCATACCACGCTGATCGGACCGGGCGGCATGCCCTTTGAGGTCCAGATCCGGACGGAGGACATGCACCGGACGGCTGAGTACGGTATCGCCGCCCACTGGAAATACAAGGAAGCCTCCAACGGCGTTCAGGACTCCGGCAACAACGAGGAGGAGAAGCTGGCGTGGCTGCGCCAGATCCTGGAGTGGCAGCGGGACATGTCCGACAACAGGGAGTTCATGTCCCTGCTCAAGTCTGACCTGAACCTTTTCTCCGATAACGTTTACGTCTTCTCCCCGGCGGGCGACGTCAAGGCCCTGCCCAACGGGTCCTGTACAGTGGACTTCGCCTACAGCGTCCATTCTGCTGTCGGCAACCGCATGGTGGGCGCCCGGGTCAACGGCAAGCTGGTCCCCATCGAGTATATTCTGCGGACCGGCGATCAGATCGAGATCATCACGTCCCAGAACGCCAAGGGTCCCAGCCGGGACTGGCTCAAGATCGTCAGGAGCACCCAGGCCAAGAACAAGATCAACCAGTGGTTCAGGAAACAGCTCAAGTCCGAGAACATCGACAAGGGCCGGGAGTTGATCGCCGCTTACGCCAAGAACAAGGGCTACGCCATCAGTGAGCTCCTGAAACCGGAATACCTGAATCCGACCCTGGAGCGCTACGGCTTCAAGGAGCTGGACAACATGCTGGCGACCATCGGGTACGGCGGACTCAAGGAGGGCCAGGTCGTCAACCGCATGATCGAAGCCTTCGAGAAGGAAAAGGCCCGGAACATCACCGACCAGGAGGTGCTGGAGGTCATTTCCAACAACAAGGAGAAGCTGCCTCTGGTCCGCAAGGAGGGCAGGAGCGGCATCATCGTCAAGGGCATGAAGGACCTGGCGGTCCACTTCGCCAAGTGCTGCAGCCCGATCCCCGGCGATGAGATCGTCGGCTACATCACCCGCGGCCGCGGCGTCACCATCCACCGGACCGACTGCATCAACCTGATCCACATGAACGACTATGACCGCGCCAGGCTCCTGGAGGCGGAGTGGCAGATGGACAACCCGGAGCTGGGCACCGGCAGCGCCTACCTGGCGGAGATCAGCATCTACTGCAGCAACCGGACCGGCCTCCTGGCCGACGTCTCGCGGACCTTCTCCGAGCGCAAGATTTCCATCGTGAACGTGATGACCAGGAACAGCGTGAAGCAGGGCACGGCCAACATCGATATCAGCTTCGAGGTCCACTCCAGGGACGAGCTGGACGAGCTCATCCGGATCATCATGAATATCCCCAGCGTCCTCGATATCACCAGAAAGACCGGTTGAAAATATGGCAAAGCTAAGGCTCTACGGCAGAGTGGTCAGTCTCTACGACACCAACTGCTATTTCCTTGAAAATGAAGACACCCGCGAGGTCGTCATCGTGGACCCGGGCGGGGACGCCTCCCGCCTGGCTGACCTGATCGACCAGAACAACGCGACGCCTGTCGCCTTCCTCCTGACCCACGGTCATTTCGACCACATCATGGCGGTCAACGAGCTGAAGGCCCGCTATCCCTCCGCGCCCATTGTGGCCTCTGTGAGGGAAAAAATGCTGGAAGACCCGTCCATCAACAGCACGCCCCTTGGCGACCCGAATTACACGGTACACCCTGATGTCACGGTGGACGAGGGCGATGTCCTCACCTATGCCGGCTTCCGTTTTCAGGTCCTTTCGACGCCCGGCCACACGGCCGGCAGCGTCTGCTACTACATGGAAAATGAAAGCCTCCTCCTGGCGGGCGACACCCTTTTCTTTGCCAGCTATGGGCGGACAGATCTGCCCACCGGCTCCGACGAGGAGATGCAAAAGAGCCGGGAGCGGCTTTATTTCACGCTGCCTCTTAATACGGCAGTCCTGTCGGGTCACGGCCGGACCACCACCATCGGGCAGGAGAGACGGATTTTCGGGATCGACCAATGAACATAGGCATCAAACTCAGCAAAGACGATTTCATGTATGACATCCACTCTCTGGTAAAGAGCTTCTTTCCGGATGACGATGTATCCATTTTCACGGACAGTGACGCCGAAAAGTGCGGAGCTGCCCGCGATCTTTTGTTGTGCGTCGACATACCTGACTACATCGACCGGAAGGCGGCCAAGGACGGCTTAAAGCGGGAGCTCTATGCCATGCTGAGCACCTACACCGGCCATTCCCTGCCCTGGGGCACCCTGTCCGGCATCCGGCCCACCAAGATCCCCATGAAATACCTGGAGGAGGGCCTTTCGAGAGAGGAGATCCGCAGCAGGATCCGTGCCGACTACCTGGCCTCTGACGCCAAAATCGACCTGGCGCTCGAGGTCGCCGAGAACGAGCGTACCCTTCTGGCGGACGTCCCGCTCGGCGACGACACCTTCAGCCTCTATCTGAACGTGCCGTTCTGCCCCTCGATCTGCCTTTACTGCACATTTTCCTCCAGTCCGGCCTCTGTCTGGGGCAAGCGGATGGACGACTATCTGGACGCCCTGATCCGGGAAATGAAGACCGGCCTCACAGGCCGCCCTTCCCCGACAACCGTCTACATCGGCGGGGGCACCCCCACCTCCCTGGAACCCCAGCAACTTGACCGGCTGCTCACCGCGGTCGAGGAGACCTGGGACCTCTCAGGCTGCCTGGAATTCACCGTGGAGGCCGGCCGCCCCGATTCCATAACCCGGGACAAGCTGGCAGTCCTCCGGAATCACGGCATCAGTCGGATCTCCGTGAACCCCCAGACCATGAACCAGCGGACGCTGGACCTCATCGGCCGGCGGCACACGGTGGAGGACACGGTCCGGGCCTTCCACCTGGCCCGGGAAATGGGCTTCGACAACATCAACATGGACATCATCCTCGGCCTTCCCGGCGAGACGGCCGCGGACGTTGCCCATACGGTCTCCGAGATCGAACGTCTGGGCCCCGCTTCCTTCACCGTCCATTCCCTGGCGGTCAAACGGGCTTCGCGCCTGACCAAGTCCCTCCGTGAGGCCCACGAGGCCGGCCTCATCGAAGACTACACGCGCTACGAGGGCCTCTCCTTCGAGAACTCCGAGGAGATCATCGGGATCGCCTACGATGCGGCCCGCCGCATGGGCATGGCCCCCTACTACCTCTACCGCCAGAAGAACATGAAGGGCGGCCTCGAGAACACAGGCTTCGCCCTTCCCGGCAAGGCCTGCCTCTACAACATCCTCATCATGGAAGAGCTCCAGGAGATCCGGGCCTTCGGCTCCGGCGCCTCCACCAAGCTCCTCTTCCCCGACGGCCGCATCGAGCGCCGCATCAACCCTAAGGATGTGAAGACGTATCTGGAGCGCATGGCCGAGGGGGGCGGGCCTGGGAGCGCGGGAGGCGGAGCCGAAAAATAATCTCTCTTCTCTTAAGGGGGATGCGTTCAGAGAGATTATTTTTCGTCTCCACCCCCCAGCGCACAAGGCCCGCCCAGCGCAGAGCGCAGGCAGTGCAGCAGGAGAGAACTCTCTTCTCTTAAAAGGGATGCGTTCAGAGAGATTATTTTTCGGCTCCGCCCCCGGCGCACAAGGCCCGCCCGGGGAGCCCGGCGCATAGCGCGGGCAGGAATTTGGATGACTTTACAAGAGATAAAAGCGGTGTTATGATACTTGACCGGGGAATGAGATGGGGCGAATAGTAGATTATAATTTGACGGAGGAGCTGGCCCACGGGACTTATGTGTCCTGCCTGGTGCGGGACCTGGCTAAGGAGCTGGGGCTCGACGAGGCGGAGGTGTATGAGCTGACGTTGGCGGGGCTGCTCCATGATATAGGGAAGCTGAAGCTTACGGATTATCTGAGAGGGGAGACTTGTTTTGTGAGTCCGCTGGTCATCGAGGAGATGAAGTATGTGCGGATGCATTCGATGCTTTCCTATGATATTCTGAGGGAGCTGGGGTACAGCGACTATATCTGCACGGTGGTGCGGTACCACCATGAGAATTACGACGGATCGGGATATCCGGACAATCTGGCCGGGGAGCGGATTCCCTACGGGTCCAGGATCATCCGGGTCTGCGACGTGTTCGCGGCGCTGACGACGGACCGGCCGTATCGGAAGAGCTTTTCCATGGATGAGGCGATGGCCCTCATGATCGGGGAGCTCGATCATTTTGATATGAGGGTGTTCCTGGCCTTTCAGCGGGTGATCCACCTGGTGGGGACGAGCTACCAGGTGGTGTTCCCGGAATCGGATATCGAG
>CAMONF010000302.1 GCA_946620335.1 uncultured Clostridia bacterium | reverse complement strand
CATGCGGATGACGACCGTGGTGATCATGGAGATCCACATGGGCGTCAGCGTGTCGCCCGCGCCTCGCATGACGCCGGACAGGCACTGGGTTACCTCCATGGCGATGTAGCCCACCACCAGGATCCGCATCATGTTGAAACTGAGCGTGATGAGTTCCTCCGCCTTCGTGAAGATTCCCATGAGGAAACGGCCGAAGATGAGGATCACAATCGTCAGGACCACGGAAGTCGCCACCGCGATCAAGGTACCTTCCTTGGCGCCCTGGCGGACCCGGTCCAGCTTGCCCGCGCCGACGTTCTGGCCGGCGTAGGTGGTCATGGCGGAGCCGAAGGAGAAGGCCGGCATCATGACGAAGCCGTCGATCCTCATGACGATGACGTTGGCGGCGATAAAGGTCTCGCCGAAGCTGTTGGTCAATGACTGGACGATGATGGCGGACAGGGAGAAGATGGCCTGCGTCACGCCGCTGGGGATGCCCAAGCGGATGAGCTCCATCATGTACTTGCCGTCCGG
Source organism: uncultured Clostridia bacterium (assembly GCA_946620335.1). GTDB lineage: Bacteria > Bacillota > Clostridia > Lachnospirales > Lachnospiraceae > Chordicoccus. Next base: position 7,236 of record CAMONF010000302.1, on the reverse strand, counting down.
CTTTAAGTACTCCCAGGTGAGATCGAAGAGGTCCGTCAGCTGCAGGAGCCTCCGGATGCAGAGGATGGCGGAGACGAACTGGGCGATGACCGTGGCCAGGGCGACGCCCGCGACGCCCATGCCGAGGATGGCCACGAAGGTGTAGTCCAGGACAATGTTGATGCCCGTCGCCACCAGGAGGTAAATGAGGGCCGACGTCGCGTCCCCCAGTCCCCTCAGGATACCGCAGATGATGTTGTAGAGGGCCGACCCCAGGATACCGATGAAGATGATCTTGAGGTAGGTGTCGCACCAGCCTATGATGGTCTCCGGCGTGCCGAGGAGCCGGAGCATGGGCATGGTGATGAAGGGCGTGATCACCATGATGATGCCGCAGACGATCAGCGTCAGGAGAATGCTGGTGCCGACCGCCTTGGAGAGGGCCTCGCGCCTGCGGGCTCCGTAGTAGGTCGAGGTCATGACCGTAGCGCCCACCGAAACGCCGATGATGAGGACCAGGAGCAGGTTGAAAATGGGTCCCGCGCTGCCGACGGCAGCCAGGGCGTTGTCGCCGACGAAGCGGCCCACGATGATGCTGTCAACTGTGTTGTAGAGCTGCTGGGCTACATTTCCCAGAAGCATGGGGATCATGAAGCGGACGATCTGCACGCCTGGTCTCCCCTCCGTCATATCAATTGCCTGTGAACGGATGCTCATATTGTCCTTTCTGTGTGTAGAACAACTACCTGTGTAAAAAGAAAACTGCCTTAGTTTATCTTAGCATACCCCGGCCGGAAAGAGACAGTAGAATATATTGTAAAACAGCAGGAAATACTGTGCACAATGCCCATGAGGCTGTGAAAAAGTGGGAATGAGGGACGGTTCCTTTTCCCAGTTTTCAAAGAAAACTGGGAAAAGGAACCGTCCCTCATTCCCACCCCACTTTTCAAAGAAACCTGGGAAAAGGAACCGTCCATCATTCCCGCTTTTCCAGAGCCTTGGAGAACTGCGTCTCATAGAGCTCGGCGTACACGCCTCCGGCCTTGACCAGCTCCTCGTGCTGCCCCCTCTCCACGATCTGCCCGTCCTTGACCACCAGAATCTCGTCCGCCGCCAGAATGGTGGACAAACGGTGGGCGATCAGAATGCTGGTCCGATCGGCGATGAGGGGATCGATGGCGTCCTGGATCTTCTTCTCGGAAATGGAATCCAGCGCGCTGGTCGCCTCGTCAAAGACAAGGAGCGCCGGGTCCTTGAGAAGCACGCGGGCGATGGAGATCCGCTGCTTCTCTCCGCCCGAGAGCTTGAGTCCTCGGTTACCCACCATGGTGTCAAGGCCCTTGTCCTGATTTTCCACAAAGTCGTAGATGTTGGCCTTCTTGCAGGCCTCGATCATCTCCGCCTCCGTGGCGTCCGGCCGCGCGTAGAGAAGGTTCTCACGGATCGTCCCGTTGAAGAGGTAGGTCTCCTGGCTGACGATGCCCACCTGCTGCCTGAGCCAGGCGAGGGAGAGCTTCCGCACGTCCACGTGGTCGAAGGTGACCGAGCCGCCGTTTACGTCGTAGAGGCGGGGAATCAGGTTGATCATGGTGCTCTTGCCGGAGCCCGAAGGCCCGACGATGGCGATGCTGCGGCCGGCTTTGAGCTCAAAGCTGACGTCCTTCAGGATCTGCCGCTCTCCGTCATAGGAGAAGTTCACGTGATCGAAGCTCACGCAGCCCGTGGCCTCCCTGGGCACCACCGGATTGGCCGGGTCCTGGATCTCCACCGGCATGTCGAAATACTCGAATATTCTGGTGAACATGGCCATGGACCGGATCCACTCCACCTGGAAGTTGAGGAGCTGGTTCACGGGCATGTACATTTTCCCGAGCAGGGCCACCAGGACCGTGATATCGCCGACGGTCAGGTCCGACCCGTAGCGGATCATGAGCACGCCGCCCACCAGCTAGAGGAGCATGGGTCCGATGCTGGACACCGTGGAAATGACAACAAAGAACCACCGCCCCGCCATGCTCTCCTTGATGTTGAGGCCGATCATGCGCTTGTTTGCATTTTCGTAACGGCCGTACTCGTAGGCCTCCTTGCCGAAGAGCTTGACAAGGAGCTGGCCGCTCACCGAGAGGGTCTCGTTCAGGATACCGTTGATTTCGTCGGAGCAGGCCTGGGCCTCCCGGGTCAGGGACCAGCGGGTCTTGCCGGCCCGCCGGGTCGGAATCGTGAAGAGGGGAATGATGATCACGCCGATGGTGGCCAGGACCCAGTTGCGGCGGTACATGGCCACCACCGCCACGACCAGGGTGATCACGTTGGAGAGGATGCTGGTCATGGTGTTGGTGATAATGCTGCGCACGCCGTCAATGTCGCTGGTCATGCGGGTGATGATGTCGCCCTGGCTGCTGGTGGTGAAAAAGTGCTGGGACATCTTCTGGAGATGGGCGTACATGGCGTTCCGCATGTCGTAGGTGATATGCTGGGCGATCCAGGTGTTGAGATAGCTCTCCAGAACGCCGATCAGCTTGGACCCCAGCGTGACGGCCAGCGAGAGGACGATCAGGTAGACCAGCCTCGGCAGGTCCCGGGCGATGAGGCCCTCGTCCACGATCCGTCCGGTCAGGATGGACGGGTAGAGAGCCAGCACCGAAGAGACGAAGATAGCCACCAGCACCAGCGCCATCTGTTTTACATAAGGCCGCAGATAAGAAAAAACACGGATAAGAAGGGCCTTCGTCACCTTTGGCCGGTTCTGCTTCTCCTCCTCCGTCAGATAGGCGCCCATCCGGCCGCCGCGTCCACCTGGTCCTGCCATAAAATCCTCCTTCTTAAAAAGGGCCGGGCCTTAAGCACCTCATCTCCCGTAATATGGCCGGCTTACAACTGCATTGATCCCGCAGTCCGACCGGCTTTGGGCACTCATTCCCCGTTCGCCGATCGGACCACCTGTTTTTTAACATTCCCCTCGAGTGTATAATCTTCACTGCGCGACTGCCACGGACCGTAAATTCTATGCGAAATCACCTGTCTTTATGCCTCGTACACGACCTGGCCGCCGCATACGGTCCACCGCACGCGCCCCTTGAGCTCACGGCCGGTGAAGGGGGTATTCTCCGCCTTGGAGGCATAATTTCCGGCGACAAAGGTCTCCTCCGGATTGAAAATGACAACATCCGCCGGTCCCCCCTCCGCCAGATACCCGGCGTCCAGATGGTAGAGGCGCGCAGGATTGACGGTCATGGGAGCCAGAAGAGCCATGAGGCTCAGATGGCCGGGGCCGACCAGCTCGGTGATGCCCAAAGGCAGGGAGGTCTCCAGGCCGATGATGCCGCTGGGCGCCGCCGTGACGGGCTTCGCCTTCTCCTCTTTGGTGTGGGGGGCGTGGTCCGTGGCGATGATATCGATCGTCCCGTCCCGAAGTCCCTCGATGATGGCCTGGCGGTCACGCTCCTCCCTGAGGGGAGGGTTCATCTTCGCGTAGGTCCCGTACTTGATGGCGGCCTCCTCCGTCAGGCTGAAGTGGTGGGGCGTGGCCTCCGCGTGGATGTTGGTACCCGCCGCCTTTGCCTGGCGGACGATTTCCACCGACTCGGCAGCGCTGATGTGCTGGATCTCGACGCAGGCGCCGGTCTCGGCGGCCAGGGCGGCGTCCCGCGCCACCATGCTGATCTCCGCCTGCCTATCCGAGCCCTCTATGCCGAAGAAAGTGCTGGCCTTCCCGCGGTTGATGCCGTTGTTCTTAATGTAAGCCGGGTCCTCCTCGTGGAAGCTGATGGGCATGTCAAGAGCTGCCGCCTCCTCCATGGCCCGCCGGCAGAGCGCTTCGTCCAGAATGGGGACGCCGTCGTCGGTGAAGCCCACGGCGCCGGCTTCGGCCAGGGTCTTCATTTCCGTCAGCTCCTTCCCCCGCATACCCACGGTCACGTTGGCGCAGGAGAGGACGTGGATGCCCGTCTTCTTACCCTTCTCAAGGACGTAAGCCAGGGTCTCCGTGTTATCGATTTTGGGCGACGTGTTGGCCATCATGATGACCGTGGTGAACCCGCCGGCCGCTGCCGCCTTGGCGCCGGTCAGAATGTCCTCCTTGTCCGGGAACCCGGGATCGCGGAAGTGGACGTGGACGTCCACCAGCCCCGGTGCCGCCACGCACCCCGCCGCGTCAATCACCTGATCCGCTGCGCTCTCCGAAAGGCCGGGCGCGATCTTCACGATCTTCCCGCCGTCTGTCAGTATGTCTGCCTGTCCGTCATAGCCACTGGCCGGGTCCATGACCCGGGCGTTCTTTATTAAAAGCATGATGCCTCCTGGTCGTTTGAGATGTACTGCGGAATCTTTCTTTATCATAGCTCATTTTGTTTCCCTGTGTCTACAGAAGGGGAAATGAAAAACTGGGAATCAGGGACGGTTCCTTTTCCCACTTTTCGAATATCGAAAAGTGGGAAAAGGAACCGTCCCTGATTCCCAGTTTTTCTCTTCTCCAAAGTAGGAAAAAGAACCGTCCCCTCCCATATTTCGCAATTGTACCAACAGACATGAATGTTCTTATTTTCAGCCGCGAATACCTCCAACGGCTCCCCTTCGCCCTCATAATTATCTGAATATTTTGATATTTTTATACTTCAAATTTTTATTTCAGAAATCTATTGACAAATATAGAAACATGCATTACAATGGGACCATCAAAACAAACAACCACAGCAAAAACCCCCCACATAATAATCAGTCTAAAGTCCAGGAGGACACTCCGATGTACTAAGCAGCCGACCCCCAAAAAGACCTGTTTCATTCGCAGGAAAGATTTCTCACTACTGTTTGGAGGATAAACCGATGTACTAAGCGGTCGGCAGCAAGAAGACCACAGCACCTTAATCGGAGGACAGTCCAATGTACTGAGTGGTTAGCAGCACATAGACCCACCACCTGGAGGAAAGACCGATGTACTAATTAATCGGTAACCCATCAACCCCAGCACATCCGGAGGACGGACCGATGTACTAAGCAGTCAGTAACCTGAAAACCCCTTCATCATTCGGAGGACAGACCGATGTACTGAGTACTTAGCAACTGACGACCACACACAACCCGGAGGACAGACCAATGTACTGAACGGTTAGTAGCCAGGAGACCTCTTCAAGATCCGGAGGACGGACCGATGTACTAAGAACCTTACCCCACTTGATTGAATGGCATTCAGAGAAAAGCCCTGATACCGGTTAAAAGGCAGATCTCTCACCCCCCGAAAGCCCATCAATCACCCTGAGGCAAAATCCGATGTACTTCAGTGGTCAAAAGCCAGCATTCCAAAGGAACAGACATCCGATATAGATCAGGATCGAAACAACAAAAAGGACTGGCAGATAAGAAAAAAGCGAAGACCCCGAACATTGGAAGTCACAACTAAATAAAGTAAAGGAGGTTATACAGTGAAACTTCTAAATATTCATTAAAAGGGCTATCTGATTAGCGGGAAATACAATCAGATAGCCCTTAACCATTTTATTCGGCAGGCGAAGAGATGCCTGTCTTTTTTGTTGTCCTGCCCGCCGGGTCTTTCATCCCATTTTCATCCTCTGGCGGGCGGAGCAGACATGCTTCACAGCTGCGATCAGTGCGAGGGAAATGAAAGAACCGTGAAGCACGCCATGTTCGTCGGCAGAAGGCGGCGCCCCCTTCGATTGACATTGCCGGAAAAACAGGTAAAATGGATATATATTCGTCCGGCACCCGGTCACTGAGCATGCTCAAGAGGACTCACGGTGATCACGGACGCCTGCCCTGTCAATCGATCAGATGAAAAGGACTACCGATGAAAAAAATAAAAACCCTGCTGGCCATAGGCCTTGCCGCCGTGCTCACTGCCGGCTGCACCGCCACGGACACCCCCTTCGGCCCCATATTGAATGATCCCGAAGAAGATAACACCGCCGCAAGCGAAGCCGCCGAACTCACCTTCTGGGTCGACGCGGCCGACCAGGGCACCTTCGAGACGGCCCTGAACGCCTTCAACGCCACCCAGGACCTGGTGAATGTCACCTGCACCTTCTACAAGCGGGATGAGCTCTCCGTCGCCCTCAAGGAGGCGGCGGAAAAAGGCGAGCTGCCCTCCATGTGGGCCACCTCGCCGGGGCCGGACAGCCGCTCCTACACGGAGAACGGCCTCACCTACGACCTCACCCAGTTCGCCATGGAACGCGACTGGGCCTCCCTCTTCCGCCCCTCCGCGCTGAAAATGGTCACCATGAATGACAGCATCGCCGGCTATCCCACCAGCCTGAGCGCCTTCGGCGTCTACTACAACAAGAGCCTCTTCGCCCAGAAGGGTCTCAAGGTCCCGGAGACCTTCGAGGAGCTGGAAAATATCTGCGCCGTCCTCAAGACCTCCGGCATCGTACCCTTCGCCCTGGCCGGGAAGAGCAGCCAGCAGACCTCCTATTTCCTGGAGTGTCTGATCGAATACTACGCCGGCAGCGCCTCCCATGACCGCATGCTCGCCCTGAAGAGCTCCTGGAACAATGACGCCGTGATCCAGGCTGCGGCCATCTACCAGGAGTTCGCAGAGCTCGGGTTCTTCGAGTCCAAATTCAACGACCGGAAGACCGGGAAGGTCTACGAGCTGCTCCGCACCCACAAGGCGGCCATGTCCATCTTCGACCAGGGCGGCGACAACTTCCTGACCGACCACGGCGTGAACCCCGACGAATTCGGCTGGTTCCCCTTCCCCTCCGTCGAGGGCCGGGTGGCCGCGACCGGCGACATGGTCCAGCTCTCCGCTGCCCTCACGGAAAATGAAGTCAGTGCCGCCATCAGCTTCCTTGACTACTACATGAACACCCTGGTCTCCTACGACAACAGCTATTTCACCGACCCCATCCAGGGCCACAGCATCCAGGGCAACCAGCCCAACACGGCCAACGTCCTGGCCGCGGCCGACGAGCGCGGCATCTTCACCATGTTCGCCACCGCTCTTCCATCCGACAACAAGAGCCTCTACAAGGATATCATCCGGGCCTTGACCGAGGAATCCCTCGAGCCCGGCAAAGCCGCCGCCCGGCTGGCCGAGGCCTTCGGGTAAAAAGTGGGAATGAGGGACGGTTCCTTTTCCCAGTTTTCGAAGAAGAAAAAGTGAGAAAATGGGAATGAGGGACGGTTCCTTTTCCCACTTTTCATAAAATGAAAAGTGGGAAAAGGAACCGTCCCTCATTCCCATTTTCCCCTTCCTCACTTCCAAAAAACTGGGAAAAGGAACCGTCCCTCATTCCCACT
>CAMONF010000301.1 GCA_946620335.1 uncultured Clostridia bacterium | reverse complement strand
TGCCACAGGAAACATAGAAAGAGAGAAACTGGGAATCAGGGACGGGTCCTTTTCCCACTTTTCGTTTTACGAAAAGTGGGAAAAGGAACCGTCCCTGATTCCCAGTTTCCCCAATCTAAGATATCTTAACTTTTTCCTCACATCTCCAGCAGCGCCCTCGGTATATGACAATACCCGCCCGGATTCTTATCCAAATACTTCTGGTGATATTCCTCGGCACTGTAGTAATTTTCCAACGGCATCAGCTCCACAGCCAGCTTCTCCCCTGCTTTCTCCTCCTCCTCACGATAGACCGCCTCAAGCTCGGCCAGGTCAGCTTCGTCGACGTAATAAATCCCTGTCCGATACTGGATCCCTACGTCCCCGCCCTGCTTATTCACAGAGAGCGGATCGATGATCATAAAGTAGTATTTCGTCAGCTCAGTGAGGGAAATGACATCACTGTCGTATTCCACCAGCACAGTCTCCGCATGCCCACTGTCAGAGCATACTTCACGATAGGAGGGATTTTCTGTAGGACCGTTGGCGTAACCGGTCTCAGTCCGTACGACGCCCTCGAACTGGTCAAAGAACTTCTGCGTTCCCCAGAAGCAGCCGCCGGCATAATAGATGGTCTTGAGATTCATATTTTTCTCCTCAGGTATATCTTTGCTTTGCATGGACGCTCCCCTTGCCGCTCCGCAGCCGGTCAATATGGCAGTGATGATCAAAAAGGCTGCGAAACGTTTCATGATGGGCCTCCATATCAGGTTACTGTTTTATAAGATAACAATAACGGAAGCGGTGGAAAAAGTAAACTGCGAATGAGACAGAGAGAGACAGAGGGACGGTCCGTTTTATGCAAAATCAAAGATTTTGCATAAAAAGGACCGTCCCTCTGTCTCAAACCTTATTCTTAGATCTGCGTCTCCGCCATCTTCTCGTGGCTAAAGTTCTTGACCTTCTCATCCAGCCTGACCATACGGAGAATGAGAACAATGACCAGGTAGAAAATGAAGGGCACAACACTGGCCAGAAGGCGAATGGCCATGATGGAGCTGGCAGGCTGCACAGCCAGAGTACCATCGTAGTGAACAGCGCTGAGGATCGCACCGAGGACGAAGCCGCCGAAGGCACCGCCGATCTTGGAGCAGAGGCCGAAGAGGGCGCCCATGGTGCCTTCCAGACGCTGGTTGCCGAGCATCTCGTTGTAGTCTGCGCAGTCGATGATGTACATGTTGAACATCATGGAGAAGGGAACGACACCGATGGTGGAGAAGAGACCGGAAATAACGACCAGCGGAACATTTTTGCCGGCAAAGAGCATGATTGCATATCCGATCAGGCTGAAAATGAAGCCAAAGGTAACCATCTTATCCTGTCCCATCTTGCGGCGCATGACCGGCATCAGGAAGGCAAGGGGAAGACCAACGATCGTGAAAGCGGCTGTCACGCCCATGAGGCCGACGTTGCCGATGACATGTGTGAAGTAGTAGACGCCGACACCCATGCTGGCGATGGTAGCTTGCAGGAAGCGTACAAGACCGATCATGACTGCGGGCTTATTGGTCTTGACAAGGGTTATGATGTCGCTGAGTTTGACCTGCTCAGACTTGACGTCGGCTTCCATGTTGTACTGCTCCTTGATGGTGAGCATTCTGACAAGACCGAGGAGAGTGAGCGGAAGGGCCATCATGCCGATCAGGCGGCTCCAGCCGGCGGCGGAGGTGGCAATTTTAGCTACGCCCATGGGGAAAATAATATTGAAAGCGAAACCGGCGCCCATGGTGAAGAAGCTGCTGTAAGCGACCAGCTTAGTCTGCTGTTCCTTGGTCTTGAAAGCGCGGACCATGTAGACGACGTTGTTACCATTCAGGAAGGTGGTGCAGACAGCGTTCATGAAGACGTACATGAAGAAGATCCAGACGTATTTCATGGGGTTGCTGAAGCTTTCCGGTACGGAGAAGAGGCCCCAGGTGCTCAGCCACAGGAAGAGCATGAAGATTTCATAAGGACGGCCCTTGCCCCATTTGGTCTGGGTCTTGTCAATGATGATACCCGCGATCAGGTCGGTGACGCCGTCGACCAGCTTACTGAAAAGGAAGATGGTACCCACGATGACCGGCTCAAGGCCCAGAGTATCTGTGCAGTACACTGTGACGAAGCCCAGAACCAGGACGCTGAGCGCCACAGACACGGAGCTGGTGGACCACAGGAAGAGACGGCCGATGCCGAGTTTGTTGTCGGGGTTCTTGACGGTTTTTTCTTTACTCATGCTCTTATCCTCCGTAGGCATTTTACAATTTGTGGGCGTTCTCATCGCCTCTCGTTGATTCTATTATAAAAAATCTCTAAAAATAGGACAGGCAGAGATTTGCTTTGTGGAGTAAATTTTGGTGAAGGGGGGAAAAATGAGAATCAGGGACGAAAATGGGAATTAGGGACGGTTCCTTTTCCCACTTTTCGAGAATCGAAAAGTGGGAAAAGGAACCGTCCCTAATTCCCATTTTCCCCAATTTCCGATAAAGCAAAAGTGGGAAAAGGAACCGTCCCTGATTCCCATTTTTCACTTCACCGTCAGCTCCACCACCGTCTCCGGCACCCCTTCAGCCGAGAACCGAATTCTCGCCCGGCCGGTCCCTTCCGTGGTCCTTACGACCGCCTGGAGCCTTCCGAGATAGGTCAGATGACTCTCCTGATCATACTTCTCTTCATTCTTGTGATAAGCGCTGCCGAAGCCGGCGATCTCCACCGGGCCCTCGGCTGCGATGTGCACTCTCCTCTCCGGCAGGAGCTTGAGCTCCCCGTCTGCGTCGGTGATCCGAACATCGATAAAGCAGAAGTCCTGTCCGCCGGATACGAGTTCGGTCCGGTCGGGGACGGCTGTGATCATGTTTTCATTTCCGGCGGTGTGGAGGCTGGTGCGATAGAGTTCACGGCCGGCGGCATCCAGCCCCACGGCCAGGAGCTCCCCAGGCTCGTAGGTGCAGGGAATCTTGACGAAGTAGTCCTTGACGTCAGCGCGTCCGGCTTCTCTCCCATTCACGAAAATGACAACACTCGCCGCATCCGTATACGCATCCACAAACGTCGGCTTCCCTTCGCATCCCTCGTATGTCCACCCCTCCACGGTGTCGGTCCAGCGGTAGCTGTCGGCCTTCGGGGCCAGCCCGTCATGGATGGGCGGCTGAGTGGCCAGGTAGAGGCCGTGCTTGTCCGGGTCCCAGGCGAACTCGTAAAGGTGGATGGACGGCAAAATGGTGCCGATCAGGTCGATGGTACCGCCGTAGTTGATGAGCCAGGGATAACATTTGCCGGGATCCTTGCCGGCGTCGCGGATGGCCTGCTCCTCCGGCGAATCGTAGTGCATACCGCAGCAGTTGGCCTCGCCAAGGTGCTCCTGAAGCGTCCAAATGAAATCACCGATCACATACGGATGCTCCCTGGCGAAGCGCATGGTGTCCACAATCATGGTGCCGCGGGTCTCGGTGCCAAGAAGGAGCCGCTCGGGATGGAGCTTGTGAAGCTCCTCATAGCGGTCCTCGTAATAGTTGTATCCCGCCACATCCAGATAGGGGTAGAGGTTCTTCGTGGCGTCTTCGTCCGCCCTGATATAGGTCGGAGGGTAAGCCATACCTTTTTCGCTGTCCGGCAGGTTCAGGACGGCGCCCATGAAGATCTTCATATAGTGCTGCCAGTCAGCTTTCTTGTTTTCAGGGGACTGGGCCATCCACTCATCTTCATCCGTATCCAGGTAGCAGGTTCCCTCCAGGTACTCGCGCAGCCAGTGGACGCTGGGGCAAAGGGTGGTCGGACGGCTGAGGTCAAGGCTGTGGATGGCATCGACGATTCGCTTGCCGACGCGGACGCCCTTCAGGCTGCCGGCTTCCGGGATTTCATTTCCAATGGAATACATGATGACGCTAGGATGGTTGTAGGCGTCCTGGACCATGAGTTTGGTGTCATTTTCAAATGTATCAAGGAATCGCTGCGTGTGCGGATTGCCGCCCTTGGGGCGATACCAGTAGTCAAATGCCTCGTCCATGACATACAGCCCGACCTCGTCGCAGGCCTTCATGAGGCTCCGGGACATGGGATGGTGGGCGGAACGCAGGGCATTGAAGCCGGATTTCTTGAGGTTCCTGGCTCGGTGGAGCTCAGTGGCGTCGTTGTTGACCACGCCGATCACACCATTGTCGTTATGGATGCAGCCGCCGCGGAGGAAGAGGTGCTCCCCATTGATGAAGAGGCCTTTGTCCGGTACGAGCTCAATGGTCCGAATACCAAAATCTTCGGAAATGACATCACACACAGCGCCTCCGCTGATGAGCTCAGCCTTCACCTCGTAGAGGTTTGGATGTTCGGCGGACCAGAGGGCGGCGCCTGGGATGGTGATTTCTACAGAGGATTTGCCGGCTTGTACTTTGGTTTCCACGCAGATGGGAGCAGATCCCTCAGAAATAGATACTGTCGCTTCTTCAGGGCAGGACTGCTTATTCTCGGATGTTGTTTCCGCACATGCCGTATTGTTACGCGAAGCTGCTTCAACACAAGCTGTGTTGCGACCTGAAGCAGTTTCAGTGCAAGCTGCTTTTAAGCCTATGGCTCTTTCCTTACTATCTGATTCATGGCTGCTCGACTTGCATTTTCTTGTGATGCAGAGCCTAACGGATTCGCCTCCTTGAGAGGAAGTCTCCACACGGATCACGGCCGGATCATGGGAAAGCGTGGTGACTTTGAGCCCGTAAATATCGAAAAATGCGTCCTCTCCTACATAGAGATGTGCCGGCCTGTAGAGTCCGCCGCCGGTGTACCAGCGGCCGTGGCCTTCTTTGGGGATGTTGACTTCTACGCGGATGTGGGCCTTGTTGTCATTTTCCAGATAGGGGTTCAAGTGGATCTGGATGGGCGTGAAGCCGTAAGGATGATCCGCGGCGAGCTTTCCGTTGACGTAGACTTTTGTCATGCAGTAGCAGGCCTCGAACTCCAGGACGCAGGTCTTGCCTGCGGGCAGGACGAGGTCCTTCTCATAGAGGAACTGACCGCCCTCGAAGCCGGCCAGAAGGAAATAATTGCGCTGATCGGGGTTCCGGTCGGTGTTGATGATGGCATCGTGAGGAAGCGTGACGGTGCACTGCTCGCCGGTAGAGACGCGGGTGAAAAGCCAACCGGTGTTCAGGTCTGATTTCTGCATGTGGGGACCTCCTTGTGTGGGATTTTGAGTATAGTATAGAAGAGGTGGGGGAATCTTGGGAGGTAATGGGTGAGGATGAGGGGAAAGAATTCGTTAGAAATGATATGAAGGGGGAAATGGGAATCAGGGACGGT
>CAMONF010000300.1 GCA_946620335.1 uncultured Clostridia bacterium | reverse complement strand
ATTTTCAAAGGAAAGTGAAAAAGGAACAGTCCAGGATTCCCGGTTTTCAAAGAAAACTGGGAAAAGGAACCGTCCCTGATTCTCATTTTCAAAGGAAAGTGAAAAAGGAACCGTCCCGGATTCCCGGTTTTCGAAGAAAACTGGGAAAAGGAACCGTCCCTGATTCTCATTTTTTGCCTTATTTTATCAGCTGGAGCCCATGGAGAAGCTTTTGCCCATGACGCCGGGCGTAGTGCCCAGGATCTTGGTAATCTTCTTGGTCGGGTTCTTGATGATCTCCACGGACATGTCGTGGTTGATCACGTCGATGATGTTGGCCAGGTACTTGTTCATGTTGGCGGTCAGGCAGTAGGGCCTCTTTAGGAGTTCCGGCGGGCGGTAGGTCAGGTTGGTGGTGACCATGTAATCAAAGATCCCCTTGTCGTAGGCCTCGTCGAACTTGGCCAGGCCCTCCGTGAAGAGGCCGAAGGTGGCGAAGATGAAGATCCGGCGGGCGCCGCGGGCCTTGATCTGGCTGCAGACGTCCAGCATGGAACCGCCGGAGGCGATCATATCGTCGATGATGACCACGTCCTTGCCCTGAACGGTGTCGCCCAGGAACTCGTGGGCCACGATGGGGTTCTTGCCGTTCACGATGGTGGAGTAGTCGCGGCGCTTGTAGAACATACCCATCTCGCTGCCCAAAATGCTGGAGAGGTAGATGGCACGGGCCGTGGCACCCTCATCGGGGCTTATGACCATGAAGTGCTTGTTGTCAAAGGTGAGGTCCGGCACCGCCTTGACCAGGGCACGCAGGAACTGGTAGGTGGGCATGAAATTGTCGAAGGAGCGGAGAGGAATGGCGCTCTGGACTCTCGGGTCGTGGGCGTCGAAGGTGATGATGTTGGATACGCCGTAGCTGGAGAGCTCACGGAGAGCCATGGCGCAGTCCAGTGACTCGCGCTGGGTGCGCTTGTGCTGGCGGCTCTCATAGAGGAAGGGCATGATCACGCTGATCCTGTGGGCCTTGCCGTTGGCGGCGGAGATGATCCGCTTGATATCCTGGAAATGGTTGTCCGGGGACATGTGGTTCTCCTGACCGCAGACCCGGTAGGTGATGGAGTAGTTGGTGATGTCTGCGAGGATAAAAAGGTCGCAGCCTCTGGCGGACTCGTTCAGCCTGGCTTTGCCTTCCCCGGTTCCGTAACGGGAACAGTAAATGTCTAACAGATAGGTGGGTTCAACATAGCCCTGCATCTGATCAGCCTCGGGCCACTTGGAAAGAATACTCTTTCTGGACTTGACCAGGCTGGCATCGATGGCATGGGCCATCTCCTCGCATCCCTTGAGCGCGGCGATCTTGAGCGGCGCTACGGGCGCGGGTCTTTCGATAGAATCAATTGTCGGCATGTATTCCCTCCGGATATTTGCTGTCTGCAGGACCCGTCCCCCGGGTCCCGGTGCGGGATTCGAATCAGCCTCTCTGTATAGGCAGCATACCAAAGCCCTGCACTTCCCTGCGGGGCATGGCGCGCCCGGGGACCAACCAAGATGTTTCGCGACATGAAAGGGGAGGTACAACTATAGCCCTCTTTGTCTCTTATTTTATACCATACTTGGTCCCGTTCAGCCATGCACAAAATAGACAAAATACGCCCGGACCACCCTCGGAGGTCGGGCACAATTGCTCCTCCCCCGCCGGTCCTTTACAAAGTCTTCCAAAATTGGTATATTAAACAGGGTATGACAAATAAAAGCAGGACGGCGGCGGAGCCGTGAGAGGGCACCAGATGACAAAAGGACACAAGATATCCCGGGTCCTTCCGGGGAGCATCGCCGAGGAGATGGGCGTAGAAGCGGGCATGTACCTCATTTCCATCAACGGAACGGTGGTGGAGGATGTGTTCGATTACCGATTTCTTCTGGATGACGAGGAGGTTGACGTCCTGATCCGGGAGGAGAACGGGGATGAGACGCTGCTCGAGATCGAGAAGGACGCCGACGAGGAGCTGGGAATCGAATTCGAAAGCTCCCTCATGGACGACTACCACCGCTGCAGCAACCGGTGCATTTTCTGCTTCATTGACCAGATGCCCGGCGGAATGCGGGACACCCTCTATTTCAAGGACGACGATTCCCGCCTCTCCTTCCTCCAGGGCAACTACGTCACGCTCACCAATATGAGCGACCACGACATCGACCGGATCATCCGCTACCGGATGGAGCCCATCAATGTCTCCGTCCACACCACCAATCCGGAGCTCAGGGTGCGCATGCTGGGCAACCGCTTTGCCGGCCGGGCCCTCGACAAGCTCCGTCTTCTGGCGGAGGCGGACATCCTCATGAACGGGCAGATCGTCCTCTGCAAGGGCTGGAACGACGGCGACGAGCTGGACCGGACCATCCGGGACCTTGCGAAAATGAGGCCCGCCATGCAGTCCGTTTCCATCGTCCCCGTAGGCCTGACCAAATTCCGGGACAAGCTCTGCCATCTGGAGCCCTTTACGGCCGAGGACGCGGCGGGCGTGATTGACCAGGTGGAAGCCTGGCAGGATATCCTGGCGGAGGAGGGGGCGGACCTGCCGTCTCCCCACTTTATTCACGCCTCTGACGAGTGGTATATCCTGGCCGGCCGGCCCATGCCGACGGAGGAACGCTACGACGGCTTCCCCCAGCTGGAGAACGGCGTTGGGATGGTCCGTCTTTTGGAAAATGAAACCCGTGAAGCTCTTGACGCAGGTCTCGTCATGCCGTCGGAGGCACGCCGCGTGACGATCGCCACAGGCGTGCTCATCAGCGACTACATTCGGCAATTTGCGGACCTGGTCATGGAAGCCTATCCGGGCCTTTCCGTCCGGGTGGTGCCGATCCGGAATGACTTCTTCGGCCCCATGATCACGGTTTCAGGCCTCATCACCGGCCAGGACCTGATTGCCCAGCTGAAGGCTTTGGGAGAGAAGGAGGCCCTCGGCGACGCGGTCCTCATTCCCGTCAACATGCTGCGGATGGGGGAGACGGTCTTTTTGGACGACCTGACCACCGCGGACGTGGAGGAGGCCCTGGGGGTGCCCGTCGAGGTCGTGTGGACCTCCGGGGAGAATTTCGTGCGAGGCCTCATCGGTCTTCCCCACACGGAGCTGGACGACCGGCAGATGTACGAAAGCCAGGAGTAAGGTCCGCATGGATTACATGCTGCCGGGCAGCACACGGATAAATTGTTATCAACAGCGCCGCGCAGGCGGTCAACACAAAAGCAGCGTTGCCGCACAGGCGGCAGATAGGAGTATACGAGAGATGAGTAAACCGATTGCAGCCATCGTGGGACGGCCCAACGTCGGCAAATCCACCCTTTTCAACGCCCTGGCCGGCGAGAATATCGCCATCGTCAAGGACACGCCGGGTGTGACCCGGGACAGGATCTACGCGGAGGTCAGCTGGACCGGCTACGACTTCACCCTGATCGACACGGGCGGCATCGAGCCGGAATCCAACGACGTCCTCCTGCGCCAGATGCGGGAGCAGGCGGAGATCGCCATCGAGACGGCGGATGTTATCATTTTCCTGGTGGATGCCAGGGACGGGCTGGTGGACGCGGATGCCCGGGTGGCGGACATGCTTCGGCGGTCCCACAAGCCGGTGGTCCTGGCCGTCAACAAGGTGGACAATTACGTGACCCAGCAGGCCAATGTCTTCGAGTTCTATTCCCTGGGCATCGGGGATCCCATCGCCATCAGCTCGGCCAACCGCCAGGGCATCGGCGACCTCCTCGACGAGGTGACCAAGTATTTTGAAATGACAACAGGCATCGATGAGGAGGATGACACCCCCCGGGTGGCCATCGTGGGACGGCCCAACGTCGGCAAGTCCTCCATCATCAACAAGCTTCTGGGAGAGAGCCGGCTTATCGTCTCCGACATTGCCGGCACGACCCGCGATGCCATCGACACGCCGGTCAAGTGGAACGGCAAGGACTACGTTTTCATCGATACCGCCGGTCTCCGCCGCAAGAGCAAGATCAAGGAGGAGATCGAGCGCTACAGCATCATCCGGACCGTGACTGCCGTCGAGCGGGCGGACGTGGTCGTGGTGGTCATCGACGCCGTGGAGGGCATCGCCGAGCAGGACGCCAAGATCGCCGGCATCGCCCACGAGCGCGGCAAGGGCATCGTGATCGCGGTCAACAAGTGGGATGCCGTGCCCGAGAAGGACACCAACTCGACCCGGGACTACTCCCAGAAGATTCGCCAGATCCTCTCCTATATGCCCTATGCGGAGATCCTCTTCGTATCCGCGGAGACAGGGCAGCGGCTGCCCAAGCTCTTCGACGCCATCGAGTTGGTCCTCGAGAACCAGAACCGGCGGATCCAGACGGGTGTCCTCAACCAGATCATGGCGGAGGCGGTGGCCCTGCAGCAGCCGCCCTCAGACAAGGGCAGGCGTCTTAAGCTCTTTTATATCACCCAGGTGTCGGTGGTGCCGCCTACCTTTATCATTTTCGTCAATGACAAGAAGCTGATGCACTTCTCCTACACCCGATATATTGAAAATAAGATCCGGGAATCCTTCGATTTCAGAGGGACTGCCCTGCATTTCATCATCCGGGAGCGGTCCGAAAAGGACGAGGGTACCAAGGGATAAGAAGGTGTTAGAATGGTTAGTTTGATTTCGAGGCTGCTCAGCCTCATGATCGGTTACGGATGCGGTCTATTTCAGACTGCCTACATTTACGGGCGGACCCAAGGGGTGGACATCCGGAACCTGGGCTCCGGCAACGCCGGGACCACCAATGTCCTGAGGAATTTCGGGCGCAGGGCTGGCATCTACGTATTCATCGGTGACCTGGCCAAGGCCATGGTGGCTCTGCTCATCACGTGGCTCATCTTCCGCGGCAGGTATCCGGATTCGGTCCGGCTCCTCATGACCTACGCCGGCTTCGGCGCCATCGTGGGGCACTGCTTCCCCTTCTACATGCAGTTCAGGGGCGGCAAGGGCATCGCCTGCACCGCCGGCCTCATCCTGGCCTTCTCCCCTGTCCTGGCAGGCGTCGGGCTGGTGGTCTTCTTTGGACTCCTGGCCCTCACCCACTATGTGTCCCTCTGCAGTCTGATGCTGACGCTGTCCTTCTTCCTGGGCACTGTCATCATGGGGCAGATGGGGGTCTGGAATATGCCCCATGCTGCGCTCATCGAGATGTACCTGGTGGTCCTGACCATCATGGCTTTGACCTGGTTCCAGCACCGGGCCAACATCAAGCGGCTCCTGGCGGGAACGGAGACACGGACCTATCTGTTCAAAAAGAATAAGAAATAAGAGGCGCTGAGACAGAGGGACGGTCCTTTTTACGCAAAATCAAAGATTTTGCGTAAAAAGGACCGTCCCTCTGTCTCAGCGCCTCTTATTTCTTATTCTTTTTGAACAGATAGGT
>CAMONF010000299.1 GCA_946620335.1 uncultured Clostridia bacterium | reverse complement strand
TTTTCGCAGGACGGAAAGTGAGAAAATGGGAATCAGGGACGGTTCCTTTTCCCACTTTTCATTTTATGAAAAGTGGGAAAAGGAACCGTCCCTGATTCCCATTTTCCCACCCCACCTCAAAAAAGTGGGAAAAGGAACCGTCCCTGATTCCCAGTTTTTTACAGCGGCTCCTGCCGGAAGTAGCGGAAGAACCAGACCATGAACTTGTTGGTCAGGCGGGAGTAGTAGTAGATGATGATCAAAATCAGCAGCGCGAGCGGGATCATGAGGAGAGACCACCACATGAAGACCGAGTGCATGTCGTAGAAGGCCGGGAAGATGATGAGTCCGCCGAAGAAGGTGATCAGGGAAGCCCCCATCACCAGCCGCCTGAAGAGGGTGAGGGGCCAGCAGACGTTGGCCACGACCAGCATGGCCACTATGCCGCCCATCATGAGGGAGAAGGTGGAGCAGATCTCCTCTGACCAGGGGAAGACGAGGTCCATGAGCTGGACCAGGATCATGGCCGTCACCATGGTGAAGGCCGCCGGCATGCAGATCTTGAGGATATGCCGGAGGAAGCCCTCCGCGCTCACGTCCTTGGGCCGCTCCATGGTCAGGAGGAAGGAAGGCATGCCGATGCCGCAGACGTTGATGAGGCCCATCTGGAGGGTGGTCCAGGGGTAGGGCTGGCGGATCAGCGTGAAGATGAGGCTTAAGAGGAGGGAGTAGATGGTCTTGGTCAGGTAGAGGGAGCTCACGCGCTCGATGTTGGCGATGATGATGCGGCCCTCGGAGACGATATCCTTCATGGCCGCGAAGTCCGAATCCAGAAGGACGATGTGGGCGGCGTTCTTGGCGGCGTCCGACCCGTTGGCCATGGCGATGCCGCAGTCCGCGTCCTTGATGGCCAGACCGTCGTTCCCGCCGTCGCCCACCATGGCGACCGTTTTGCCGTTGGCCTGCCAGGCCTTGACGAAGGCCTGCTTCTGCTCAGGCTTGACCCGGCCGAAGACGGTATAGTTGCCGATGACCTTGGCCAGCTCGGCGGGGTCCTCGGGGAGGGTCGTGGCGTCCACCCAGCGGTCCGCATTTTCCACGCCGGCCTGCTCGGCCACGGTGGCGACCGTCACCGGGTTGTCGCCCGAAATGACCTTGACGTCCCCCCCGTTCTCCGCGAAATACCGGAAGGTGTCGACGGCCTCCTTCTTGATGATGTCGGAAATGACGACCGCCGCCAGCGGCCGAACTTCCCCAACGCTCCCGTCAGATGCGTCCAGCGCCGAAGCTTCGCCCAGCAGCAGGACCCGGTAGCCGTCCTTGGAGTATTCTTCAATTTCCTTCAGGATCTTCTCGTCCTCGGTCAGGAAGTCCGGCGCGCCGACTACGTAGGCGCCGTGTCCGGGGAAGGCCGCCGCGCGGTACTTGCGGGCGGAGGAGAAGGGGATGATATCCCCGCGCTCCCAGTCCGTCTTCTTCCCGAAGGCCTTGTTCATTGCCTCCTGGGTGGCGTTGGTATCGCTGAAGGCGCCGTTCATGTGACCCAGGATCTTGCGGATCTCATGCTCGTGCATGTCCGCCAGGGGGAGGATCTCCTCGACCTTGAGCTCGCCGGTGGTGATGGTGCCGGTCTTGTCGGTGCACAGGACGTTGACCCGGGCCAGGGCCTCGATGGCTTCCATTTCCTGGACCAGGGCCCGCTTTAAGGCCAGCCGTCCGACGCCGATGATGAAGGAGACGGACATGAGGAGGACCAGGCCCTCGGGGATCATGCCGATGATGCCCGAGACGGTCCGGATGATGGCTGTGTCGAACTCCCCGCCGCTGGCGATGTACTGGCTGCGGAAGAGGAGGATGCCCACCGGGATGATGAGGACGGAGACCACCTTGATGATCCGGCCGATGACGTTCTGCATCTCGGAGGAGGCCCGCTTTCTGGCGGAGGCCTTTCTCACCAGCTCGCTGGCGTAGCAGTCGGCGCCGACCTTTTCCGCCTGCATGAGGGCGGTGCCGGCCACGATGAAGCTGCCGGAGAGGATGGGATCGCCGTCCTTCTTGCGGACAGGCTTTGACTCGCCGGTCAGCATGGATTCATTTACCTCCAGGCCGCTGGCGTCGTAGACGGTGCCGTCGCAGGCCACCTGGTCGCCGGGGGCGAGGGCGATGAGGTCGTCCAGGACGATCTCATTCACCGGGATCTTCTTCTTGCTGCCGTCGCGGAAGACCGAGGCCTTGGAGGCGGTGATGACGGAGAGCTTGTCGATCTGGGACTTGACCCGGAGCTCCTGGATGATGCCGATGGCCGAGTTGGAGACCACCACGCCCAGGAAGAGCATGTTCTTATACTGGCCGGTCAGGAAGATCAGAAGGCCCAGCAGCAGGTTCAATATATTAAAGTAGGTAATGGTGTGGGAGAGGACAATCTGCTTGAGCGTCTTCTGCCCGTCCTTGGGGGCTACGTTGATCTGCCCGGCTGCCGCCCGCTCGGCGGCTTCGTCACTGGTCAGTCCCTGGGGTCTCTCCGGCAGATCTGTGGCTTCATTTATTGACATGGATTCTCCTTTGCGCCGGCCTCGCAGGGCCGGCAAAAATGTACAGTTATCTAGATTATAGGAGCATACGCTCAAAAAGGCAAGGAAGAGGCTGAGGTTCCTGTTTAAAAACGCCGCGCCTTCTGTTATAATGAGTTCCTGTTCGGCAAAACCGGACCCTCCCATACAGAAAATGCAGACATTACACCGCGGTCAGGTCACTGGGCGCGGCTTTGGTCGTAGAAAGGAAAATAATACATGTTCATCATCGTAGGCCTGGGCAACCCCGGCAGCAAATATGACAAGACCCGCCACAACATGGGATTCGACGTCATCGACCAGCTGATCACCCGCAACCACATAAACGGGCCCTTCAGCAAGTTCCATTCCATGTACGGCACCGGGTATATCGGGGGTGAGAAGGTGGTCCTGGCCAAGCCCATGACCTACATGAACCTGAGCGGCCAGGCGGTCCGGGAGCTGGTGGACTTCTACAAGATCGATCCGGCCTCGGAGCTCATCGTCATCAGCGACGACATCGACCTGGATCCCGGCCGGCTCCGCATCCGCAAGCAGGGCTCTGCCGGCGGCCAGAACGGATTGAAGGACATCATCCAGAAGCTGGGCACCCAGCAGTTCACCCGGATCCGGGTGGGGACCGGCGCGAAGCCGGCGGACTGGGACCTGGCGGACTGGGTCCTGAGCCGCTTCTCCACTGAGGAGCGGAAGCTGGTGGACGAAGCCATCCTCCGGGCGGCGGAGGCGGTGGAGACGGTCGTCAAGGAAGGTCCGGACAGGGCCATGAATTTATTTAACAGGTAAAGGATAATCTATGCAGACATTTGTGGCGCCGCTCAGGGAGCTGGCGGAGGTTCAGGAAATTGAAGAGAAGCTCATGAAGGGGACGGGCATCATCGCCCTGTCCGGCTGCATCGAGGCGCAGAAGGCCAATATGATCTATGGCCTTTCCTATGATGCCATGCGGATGCGGAGCCGGAGCGCGGATGCCAACGTGCCCATGGAAGAGTGCGTCATCGTCACGGAAAATGAACTCACCGCCAAGGTCCTTCAGGAGAATCTGAGCTTCTACCTTCCAGATGTCCTCATTTACCCCGCCAAGGACCTTCTCTTCTACCAGGCGGATCTGGCCTCCAACCTCCTGGACGTGCAGCGGATGCGGGTCTTCCGCGCGCTGCTCGAGCGGGAGAGGCCTGTCATCATCGCGCCCGTGTCCGCCCTCATGGACCCGGTCACGGAGCGGAGCGAGATGGCGGCCGCGGTGCTGGAGCTGGCCAGCGATACGGAGGAGGACCTGGAGCGGCTGCGCCGGCAGCTGGTGAAGCTGGGCTACGAGCGCTGCGCCGAGGTCTCCCAACAGGGCCAGTTCGCCTCCCGCGGCGATATCCTGGACATCTGGGCCCTGACGGAGGACCTGCCCTTCCGCTTCGAATTCTTCGGCGACGAGATCGAGTCCATCCGCCGTTTCGACCCTGAGAGCCAGCGGTCGGTGGAGGAAGTCAGCGAGGTCAACATCTACCCGGCCAACGACAGCACGGGCAAGACTAAGCCTTTCATCAACTGGTTCGACGGCCGCAAGGTCTTTTTCGTTCTGGACGAGCCGGGCCGCCTGGCGGAGGCCGCCAAGGCCACCGAGCAGGAGTTCCGGGAGAGCGTCAAGAACCGGGTGGAGAGCGGCAGCTACCAGAAGGGTGACCGGATTCCTGCCATCCAGGGGACAAATGAACTCATTGCCCGCCTGAACCGCCGTCGGTGCCTGGCCGTGAGCGCCCTGGGCATCCGCCAGGGCAGCTGGCAGATCACCGACACCTTCGGCACCAACGTTCAGGGCACAGGCACCTACAATTCCAACGTTGAGCTTTTGATCGGAGACCTGGAGCGATATCGGCGGCTGGGCTACCGGGTGGTGGTGCTGTCCGCATCCCCTTCCAGGGCAAAGAGACTGGCGGCCAACCTGCAGGACCAGGAGATCCCGGCTATCTACACCGAGGACCGGGACCTGGAAATAAAGCCGGGCCAGGTCGTCGTGGAGCACGGCCATGCGACCAGGGGGTTCGAGTATCCTCTTATTAAAATGGCCGTCATTTCCGAGACCGACATCTTCGGAAAGCGCCAGGTCAAAAAGAAGAAAAAGCGTCCGGTGAACGGGGAGACCATCACCAGCTTCTCGGACCTCCACATAGGAGACTGCGTTGTCCACGAGACCCACGGCATCGGTATATACAAGGGCATCGAGCAGGTCAAGGTGGACGACGTCTTCAAGGACTACATCAAGATCGAGTACAAGAACGGCAACCTTTACGTCCTGGCTACCCAGCTGGACATGCTGCAGAAGTACTCCGGCGGGACCGACAAGGCCCACCCGCCCCTGAGCCGCTTAGGCGGCAAGGAGTGGGACAAGACCAGGGCCAAGGCCAAGGCTTCCGCCAAGAACATAGCGGGGCAGCTGGTCCGGCTCTATGCGGCGCGGGAGATGGGCAAGGGGTTCATTTTCAGCGAAGACACCGAGTGGCAGAAGGAGTTCGAGGAGTTCTTCCCCTTCGAGGAGACGGACGACC
Source organism: uncultured Clostridia bacterium (assembly GCA_946620335.1). Taxonomy (GTDB): domain Bacteria; phylum Bacillota; class Clostridia; order Lachnospirales; family Lachnospiraceae; genus Chordicoccus. Next base: position 3,362 of record CAMONF010000299.1, on the reverse strand, counting down.
AGCTCACGGCCATCGGCGAGGTCAAGGCCGACATGGAGAGCGGCAAGATCATGGACCGGCTCATCTGCGGCGACGTGGGCTACGGAAAGACCGAGATCGCCCTCCGGGCGGCTTTTAAGGCCGTGCAGGACGGCAAGCAGGTGGCCTACCTCGTGCCCACCACGATCCTGGCCCAGCAGCATTACAACACCTTCCTCCAGAGAATGAAGGATTTCCCGGTGCGGACCGACCTCATGTGCCGGTTCCGGACACCCTCCCAGATCAAAAAGACGGTGGAGGACCTGAAGCGGGGCTACGTGGACATCGTCATTGGCACCCACCGGCTCCTGTCCAAGGACGTTCAGTTCAGGAACCTGGGGCTCCTCATCATAGACGAGGAGCAGCGCTTCGGCGTCACCCACAAGGAGAAGATCAAGGAGATGCGGAAGGACGTGGACGTGCTGACCCTGACCGCCACGCCGATCCCCAGGACTCTCCATATGTCCCTGGCGGGCATTCGGGATATGTCCATTCTCTCCGAGCCGCCTCTGGACCGGACGCCCATTCAGACCTACGTCATGGAGTACAACGAGGAGATGGTCCGGGAGGCCATCTGCCGGGAGCTGGCCAGGAACGGCCAGGTCTACTACGTCTACAACCGGGTCACGGACATCGCGGACCTGACGGAGAGGATCCGCCAGCTCATCCCGGAGGCCAACGTGGCCTACGCCCACGGCCAGATGAAGGAGCGGGAGCTGGAGAGCATCATGGTGGACTTCATCAACGGGGAGATCGATGTTCTCATTTCCACCACCATCATCGAGACGGGGCTGGATATCTCAAATGCAAACACCATGATCATCCACGACGCAGACCGCATGGGCCTCTCCCAGCTCTACCAGCTCAGGGGTCGCGTCGGCCGGTCCAGCCGGACAGCCTACTGCTTCCTCATGTACAAGCGGGACAAGCTCCTCAGCGAGGTGGCGGAGAAGCGCCTTTCGGCCATCCGCGAGTTCACGGAGCTGGGCAGCGGCATCCGGATCGCCATGCGGGACCTGGAGATCCGCGGGTCCGGCAACCTGCTGGGCTCCGAGCAGTCGGGCCAGATGGACGCCATCGGCTACGACCTCTACTGCAAGATCCTCCGCCAGGCCGTGAAGGAGGTCAAGGGAGAGGAGACCGAGGAGGAGTTCGAGACGGTGGTCGACCTCTCCATGGACGCCTTTATCCCGGACACCTACATACCCAACGAGTTCCAGAAGCTGGAATTCTACAAGAAGATCGCGGGGATCATGAACGAGCAGGACTACGAGGACATTTCCGACGAGCTCATGGACCGCTACGGGCCGCTGCCGGCGCCGGTCAAGAACCTTCTCCGGATCGCCAACCTCAAGGCGTCCGCCCACCGGGCCTCCATCACCGAAATCAAGGAGCGGGGCGGGGCGCTGACCATCCGCGTCCTCGACATGCCGACCTTCGACACCGCGCAGCTGCCTAAGATCATCGGCAGTATGGCGGGGGCCATCACGATCCATTCGAGCCCCAAGGGGACTTATTTCCTCTACCACGGCCCTATGACGCCCGTGGAAATGACGAATAAGCTGAAAACCTTCGCCGACGCTCTTGCCTCGACGGTGAAAAAGGAGTAGAATATCATTCTGTGTGACTGGGCTTAGATGTGGAAAATGAAGACCCTGCCACGCACCTCCGCCAGCGGCTAGTATCAGCGGCGGGAATCGTTTGAAGGAAAAGGACCTGCGGCGGTCGTCATTTCCCCGCGGGACTTAAGGAGGAGTATCATTATGAGCAAGTTTGTGAAGAGAATTTCCTGCGCTGCCCTGGCCGGTGCTCTGGCTGTGGGCGCCATGACAGGCTGCGCCTCCAAGGCGGCCGGAATCGACGGCACCAAGACGGCGGTGACCGTGAACGGGGACAAGATCTCCCTGGGCGAGGTGAGCTTCTACGCCCACTTCAACGCCGCCAGCGTGTACAGCTATTATTACGCCTACTTCGGCATGAGCAACCTCTTTGACACCGTCATGGACGAGGAGACGGGCCAGACCTACGGCCAGTACCTCATGACCACCTCCGCCGAGGAGCTGGGCGACATGATGATCCTGAAGCAGCACGCTGAGGAGTACGGCGTCGTGATCGACGACGAGGCCAAGGCCGCCATCGAAGCTGCCGCCCAGGCTTACATCGACGAGAATGACGAGGAGACCAGGAACAAGGTCGGCGCCTCCAAGGAGGACGTGATCGCCCTCATGGAGCTCCAGACCATCCAGAGCCTTATGTATGACGCCATGGCCAAGGACGTGGACACCAACGTCACCGATGCGGAGTCTCAGCAGTCCGGCGTGAAGTATGTTTCCTTCACCCTGGCCCAGGAGGAAGAGGCCGCCGAGGAAGAGACGGAAGCTGCTGAGGATGCGGAGGCCGCTGACGAAGCCGCTGCTGAAGAGACCGAAGAGGCTGAGGACACACCCTCTGTCGAGGAGCAGAACGCCGAGACCACCGAGAAGGCCGAGGCTCTGCTCGCCGCCATCAAGCTTCTGGGCGAAGGCCTGGACGCCGACACCTTCGAGACCGCTGTCACCGGCACGGACGAGACCTACCATGTCCAGTCCGGCAACTTCACCAAGGCCGACCCGACCGACACGACGCTGGATGCAGCCATCGTCAAGGCCGTTTCCGGCCTGACAGAGGGCACACTGGTTCCCGAGCTGGTCACCAGCGAGGACGGCACGACTCTTTACGTCGTTTTCTATGACAAGGAGATCGACGAGGAAGCCACTGCCAGCAAGGCCGAGACCATCGTGACCGAGCGCAAGCAGGAGAATTTCGACACGCTCCTTGAGGGCTGGAAGGAAGGCGCTGAGATCACCGTCGATGACGAGGCCCTGGCCCTGGTCCAGATCACGGATGCTTCCCCGGTCAGCTTCAAGTATGACGAGAACGAGGAGACCGCTGAGGGTGAGGCCGCTGAGGCTGAGAACGCTGAAGGTGAGGCCGCTGAGGCTGAGACTGCTGAGGCTGAGACAGCTGAAGGCGAGGCTGCCGAGGAGACCGCTGAGGCGGAAGCTGCCGGCTGAGCCGATGAGGCTGCCCGGTGAGAGCGGATCCACCGGAAGTAAAATACGAACATATATCACGGCGGAGTCGGAGATTCTCTGAGAGGAGATGACCGGCTCCGCCTTTTTGTCTTGGAAAGAGGTGGCGCAGCCTGGGGCAGGCGCGGTGGGAGATGGCGCCGGCTGCTTTGTGCCGGTGATGGGGAATGATCGAGGCAGACAAGAAGATTGTCCGCCCTTTGCGGAATATATGTATACCAAAGATGTACAGAAATCTGTACCCGTTGCGCCTGGGCAGACCGGCCAGGCGTG
>CAMONF010000298.1 GCA_946620335.1 uncultured Clostridia bacterium | reverse complement strand
CTGTGGGCATCGGCACGGTGACGGATTCCAAGGAGGTGCTGGTGCTGATTTCCGGCCATAACAAGGCCCGGGCCATGGCTGCCGTGGTGGAAGGGGGCGTGTCCCAGAAATGGACCTGCAGCGCCCTGCAGATGCATAACGGGGCCATAATCGCCTGCGATGAAGAGGCCTGCGGAGAGCTGACGGTGGATACCTATAAGTATTTCCTGGATATTGAGAAGGCTGAGAGGCTGTAATAATCGAAGTGAGACAGAGGGACGGTCCTTTTTACGCAAAATCTTTGATTTTGCGTAAAAAGGACCGTCCCTCTGTCTCATTTTTGCAACGTATCTGTTTTAAGAGTAACGGTATATACTATTTTCAAAAACCAAGTAAATTCACCCTTGCACTTCTTTTTTTTTCCGCTATAATGTTCTCTAAGGCATTGAGGGAGTCTTGTAGATAACAGCTTGCAGATTACAAGCGGTTCATAGAGAGGTGGATCCTGATGCCTGACTTTGACCGGAGCAGCCGGTGAGGGTCAGGTCTTTTTTTAGGAACCCACGCCGGGTCCATTTTTCTGAGGACTCCGATTGGCGTGAAGGCAGCGATCGCTGACCTGACTTTGAACTGCTTCTCTTTCAAATGTGTCCGCTTGATCTGTAGCGTATCTGCGCTTTAAGAATGGCAGAAAGGCAAAAATGAGTATCATTGACTTTCATAGTCATTTCCTACCGGGAATAGATGACGGCAGCCGAAATCTTGAGGAATCCATGAAGATGCTTGCGATGACTCAGGACCAGGGTGTCGATTTTATTGTTGCTACGCCTCACTTCTATGCCGACCGGGACCGGATCGACTCCTTTCTCTCAAGGCGGGAATCCGCCTACAGAAAGGTGATGGAGACGGAAGCGCCCAAGCCCGGGATTTTGCTCGGCGCTGAGACGGCCTTTTTCCACGGCATCAGCCGGGCTGCGGACATTGACCGGGTCTGCCTGGCAGGTACCAACATTCTTCTCCTGGAAATGCCCTTCCGGGCCTGGAAGGAGGAGGACATCGAGGAGGTGGACGCTCTGATCCGAAGGCGCGGCTTCCGCGTCATACTGGCCCATCTGGAGCGTTTCCTCATGTACAGGGAGAACAAGGGCTTCATTTACGACCTCATGGACATGGACACCATCGTCCAGATCAACAGCGGAGCCCTGCTCAAGTGGCAGAGGCGCGGTCCCGCCCTGAAGCTTTTAAAATACAAGGGCATCGGCCTTCTGGGCAGCGACTGCCACAGGAGCGATGTCAGAGTCCAGAACCTGGGGGAGGGCAGGGAAGTCCTCCGTAAAAAGCTGGGAAGCGCCTTTCTCGACGAGATGGACGACTTCGGCGCCAGGCTGCTTAACATCGAGAGGTAAACCACCATGAACAAACTGCAAACCTACATCGCCAGCGGCGTGCTTTTCGTGCTCCTCGTGATCCTGCTGATCGTCGAGCGCATGAACCCGGCTGGGGGCGCCGCGATGCTGCAGAGCCTTTTCGGCTGATACGGAGGCGACATGAGCCACAGACACAGACACCTTTCCAGAAAGGACAAGAAGGAAGCTGTCATACGGAAGGCAGCCATCCTGGGCGTCTTCTTAGTCACGGCTTTCCTCGGCCTTCTGATTGGAAATAAAGTCCTTGACCGGTATGCGCCCCAGGCAGACGAACCGGAGAGAGCAGTGGAGCAGGGGGTCCTGGAGATCGACGGCGTCCGCTACCGCCGGAAGCCGGAGACAATCACCTACCTGCTGATCGGCGAAGACGCCACCGGCGTCAAGGCGCCCGGCACGACCAAGATCGGCAGCGGCCAGTGCGACTTCCTCCAGCTCCTCGTTGTCGACAGGCAGGAAAAGTCCTACACCCGCATCCCGTTGGACCGGGACACTATCTGTGTGGTCCGGGACCTGACTGCCGACGGGCGGGACCTGGGCACCAGCACTGTCCAGCTGGCTTTCGCCCACGCCAAGGGCGACGGTATGGAGATGAGCTGTGAGAACACGGTCCTCGCCGTCTCGACCCTGTTTCTTGGCGCGGCGATCGACGAATACGTCTGCGTGAACCTGGACGCCATCAAGATCATCAACCATGAGCTGGGCGGCGTCACGGTCACCATCGAGGACGAGATGAACCGCGACGACATGAAAGTCGGCGATACCATCACCCTGACCGACGACCAGGCCGTAGCCTTCGTACGAGGCCGGAAGACCGTGGCGGACGGGACGAATGTCAACCGAATGTCCCGGCAGAATCAATATCTGACAGCCGTCACACCGGTCCTTAAGGAGAAGATTTCTAAGGACGAAGCCTTCGCGGCCGACCTCTACAAAGCCCTGCAGGACTACATGGTAACGACGGTCAGCCTTGGCGATATCTCGCGGCTGGCCAAAACATATCTTGACTGTGAGGACAAGGGTTCGGTCTCCATTTCCGGCGAAACCTACGTGGACAGATTCGGCTACAATGCCTTCACACCCAGCCAGGAAGATATCAAGAAAATCGTTACGACGCTGCTGTACACACCGGTGGACGGCTGACCCGGCAGGGCGGTCGCATCCGGCGAAGCAGCCGTTGAGACTGATATAAAACAAAAGGAGCTTATCTATGAACCAGACACCAGAACACGGCAGCGCCCGGGAGAACGCGCATCCGGCGGATTCCAGATATCCGCTCCTGCGGCTCCCGGCTGAGAGCGAGGAGATGGAGATCGACCTTCTGGACCTTGCCTATGTGCTGTTCGACAAGATCCACTACATCATTTTCGCCCTGCTGCTGGGAGCTCTGCTGCTCAGCGCCTTTTCCTTCTTCCTGATCAAGCCCACCTATACCTCCACGTCCAAGCTGTACGTGGTGTCGGCTTCCAAGGATTCGGTGGTCGATATTTCCGACCTGAACCTGGGCACCTCCCTCACATCGGACTATTCCCAGCTCATGCTCAGCTATCCGGTCCTGGACCAGATCATCGACGAGCTGGACCTGGAGATGACCTCTGAGCAGCTGGTCAAGATGATTTCCCTGACCAATCCGGCCCAGACCCGTATTCTCAACATCACGGTCACCAGCACGGACGCCCAGCAGGCCTGCGACATCGCCAACACCATGGCTGAGGTGGCTGTCCGTTACCTTCCCGTCACCATGAGCACCAGCGCGCCCAACATCGCCCAGGTCGCCCGGGTCAGCACGGTCAAGGCCGGTCCGAGCTATCTGCGCTTCACCCTGATCGGAGCCCTGCTCGGCGCCGTCGTCGCCATCGGCATCTTCACCCTTCTCTACATCCTTGACGATACCATTCACTCCTCTGAGGACATGGAGAAGTACTTCGGCATCGTTCCGCTCACCACCATTCCGGAAAATGAAACCCTGAACAGTAAGCCCGCTGACGGGAAGAAGAAACGCAGGAAGGTCAGCAGCAAGCAGAGAAAGGGGGCAGCCTCATGAAGCATATGGAACTTGAGCTCCCCGAGCTGCCTTACGCCGTCGAGGAGGCCATGAACCGGCTCCGCGTCAACATCAAGTTCTCCGGCGTGAGCACCAAGAAGATCATCGTGGCCAGCACCTTCCCTAACGAGGGAAAGAGCACTGTAGCTTTGAACCTCTGGAGAATGATGGCCGAATCCGGCTTTAAGTCCGTCCTGGTGGACGCGGACATGCGCAAGACCGTTCTCAAGGAGCGGCACAAGGTCACGGGCTTCGACGAAAATCCGGGCATCGACTACTATCTGTCCGGCCTCGCGGAGTACGAGGATATCATCTACGAGACCAACGTGGAGAATGGCTTCATTATCCCGGTCACCAATATTCTGGAAAATCCGTCACACCTGCTGGAGGACAAGCGTTTCAAGCAGCTCCTGGAGCGGCTTGCGACAGAGTTCCGGTATGTCATCATCGACTCGCCGCCTCTCAACAACGTTTCCGACGGATCCCTCATCGCCTCCCGCTGCGACGGCGCCCTGCTGGTCATCCGCTGCGGCGAGACGTCCCGGAGGCAGATCCGCGATTCACTCCAACAGCTTGAGCGGGTCGGCTGCCCGCTAATCGGCACCATTTTAAACCGTGCCGAGATGCGCGGAAGCGCCTACTACAAGTATTATTCCAGATACGGCGATTACTATTACTCTGACAAGTAATGGACAGCTTCGCCTTTTCATCTCAGTAATTACAGGTTCGCCGCCATGGAGCGGCATGGCCTGTGATTATATACCAAGATATGTCAGCTGCCGAACGTGAGCGTTTAGGGGGGTAAACGCCTGCCGACGCAAGTGAAAGCGACTGGTATATCTTAACATTCATGGAGGACCGCCGCGTGGCAGACGGACTTCCACGTTTCAAGGAGGTAGATACCAATGCGCTTATTTAAAAAGGCTGCAGCTCTTCTTCTTGCCGTAACTCTTGCCGTACCGGCCATGTCAGTCGCTGCTGCTCAGGACTCTCCGCAGGGAAAAGCCATCATTGGCAAAACAACCAATGGGACCTACAACGGAGCCGATCAGAGCAGCCTCATCCTCTTCGAGGATGAGAATGGCGCCAAGCTGACAGCCGGTGAGGATTACGTCATTAACGAGATCGAATGGACCGGCAATGACGGTAAGGCAGATCAGACCGAGATCGGTACAGACGTTCCCGTTGAGAACGCCGGCACTTACAAGGTCAAAGCCGAAGGCAAGGGCCGTTTCGCAGGAGAAGCTACAGCTACCGTTAAGATTGCCAAGGCGGATCCCCAGCTGAAGGCCTCTTTCGTAAATAAAAAGTATCAGATGTACGAGGTCTACAACACGAGCGTGTCTGTCGAAGTCAATGCGACAGCCGTGTCTGATGGCGAGATCACCTATTATCTGACGCAGTATGGTCTGAACAGAGGCTTCACTATCAATGGATCCACCGTTTCTCACCCGGCGAACTCTGATGCTAAATACATAGTGGGCGATACCCATGTATACGCAAAGATCGCCGAGACTCTGAACTATAAGGCTACAAAGACACAGGTAGCCAACATTACCATCAAGAAGAGCTACCCGCACATCAGCTTTGCCAAGCAGAAGAAGACCTTCAAGAAGTCTGCTGTCGACTCCAAGGCCCGCACCTACAACCTGGGTGCTACCGGCGAGCCCGGCACAAAGCTTGCTTACAAGTCCACTTCCAAGTGGGTCACTGTCAGCAAGACCGGCAAGGTCACTGTCAAGAAGGGTGCTCCGAAGGGTAAGTATAAGATTCAGGTCTACAACACCAACACAAGCCAGTACTATAAGGGCGCGAAGAACTGCTACGTTTACGTCAAGTAATTAAGCTCTTCTTTGTACCGGTACCAACGCCTCTCCCTGGCCACGCAGGGAGGGGCGTTTTTTTCCTGTTCGGAGACAATATAGAGGGACAGAACTGGAATCAGGGACGGTTCCTTTTCCAGTTTACTGGAAAAGGAACCGTCCCTGATTCCAGTTCTGCCCCCCTTCCCGCAAGCCCCCAAAGCCCCCCAGTGTTGCTGTCCCGGCGAGCTTATGGTATAATGCTCTCAGTTGTCCAGGGATTACGATCTCAAATCTATCCAAGGAGTACTGACTATGATTGAACAAACCCCCTCAACCAGCGCACATTCGCCCTACGAGCTCTTAAAGCCCAGGCTTCTCAAGACCTCACTCGCGACAGAGCTGCCCCGGAATACCTATATTCTGGATGAAGAAGCCAACATATATAAGCGCCTCGAAGACACCCGCTCCGGAGAAGCCGTCATTTCCTGCGGCGGGTTGTTCCGCTATGACGCCAGTGTAGGTGTCAAAGGACTACTAAGCCGGAACTACGATTTTCTCCCCAGCCTGCGCTTTCTCCCTCCCGTCTTTATGGGGTCGGATCTCAATGTGGCCTCCATCTGCTCCGCCTTCTCTGAGGATTATCTCCCCTCGGAGCTGGTTAACGAAAAGAATTATCACAATGGGCGGCCTGAACTGCTGACAGCCATCCGGCAGGTGGGAATCGACTGCCTCGCCGGTGCCAACGCACATCTGGTGGACGCAGGCACGAACGGTATCTGGAAAACGCTTGACAACATCACGGCGGCAGGGCTCATTCCCGGCGGCATCGGTAAAGACAAATCACCGCTTTTCGAAGTCAACGGAATCAAAGTAGGAATCCTCTCTTACACCCTGGACTGTGCAGGTATAGATCGTTATATCGACAAAAAAGGCGCTGAGGAATCCATTCAAATCTTCAAATCCAAAAAGCTGAAATCGGATGTGGCAAATTTGCGGGACCGCGGCGCCGAATTCATCCTCGCTTACATCAACGCTGAGCCGGGTGACGTCGACATTACCGGCACTGAACGCGCTTCTGCCGCGAAGAAAGCAGCGGAAGCCGGAGCAGACTATGTCGTATGTACCGGCAAGACTCTGGTCGGCAAATACTGGAAGCATGAAACCGCCGACGGCCGGGTCGTGCCAATGGCGACCGCTATTGGCAATCTCTTGTCCGGCAAGCCGAATGCGACACATTTTGCGGCCGTCGTCGTAAGGATCACCCTCAAAAGGGACGCTGAAGGGAATATCACGGTAGAAGATCTATTTGTACCGCTCAAACATGTGGGCAATCAATATATGACCCCTCTTGTTCCAGCTGTCCGCGGCATGTACCCCTTCTATGGTAAGGAAGACTTCGGGCCCTGTCTTGATTTGATCCGCATCAAGACCGAAGACAGAATTCCGATCTTGACCGAAGTCCCCAAGCGCCTGACAGCCGATGGAAATGAACACATTACCTGCGCCGGCTACGACATCATCTTCGACACCCACGCAAAGGACGCGCCCTCAATGGCCCGAACGATTCAGGCTTTCACATCCGCCTCAGCGGAAGCCGGCCGCCTGGTGGTGATCACATCTGACATCCCCAAAGCGGGAGAGGAGGCCCATCGTGCGCTTGCCGAGGAGATCAAAGACTGTGACATCGGTCTCCTCTGCTGTCTGGGTACCCATTCGCGGATCCTCTGCGAGGAGGCCGCCAGGAACCGCCGGACCGCTGTCTTTGAAACTGATGATACTCGTTTTTCGGACATCCTGATCCGCCTGCTCGCCCCAGGCGACAGGCTCCTGGTCCTGGACGCGACAGCGGAAGGTCGTTTCCGCGACCTGATCATGCCCATGCTCGGCAAGGTTCCCATCTACTGGAATCCGTATTTTTGAAGCAAGGCAGCCACTGGCAGCACAGCTGTTGAAATGACGATATACTCCACGTCAGTTGCCGGCCATCCGCATCAACAGAACGGTTTTCAAAAATCTGAATAGAAAGGAATAGAAAAGATCCATGAGAAAAGTATTCCACATTGTCAGAAGCTCAACCGGTCTCCACGCAAGGCCCGCCGCCATGATTGCCCAGGCCTGCACCAACTTCAAGTCCCAGGTCACCGTAGCCTACGGTGAGCGTGAGGCGGATGCCCGCCGCGTCCTGGCCATCCTGCGGCTCAATGCAGGCAAGGGCGCAGAGCTGGAGTTCACCATCACCGGCGAGGACGAGGACGAGGCAGCCCGCGTCATCACCGAGCTGCTCTCCGAATCCCATGACGCCAAAAAGGAACTGAAGCCCCTGAAGATCGCCTTCTTCGGCACCAAGGACTACGACCGAATGTATTTCAGCGAGCTGGCCAGGGACAAGGGGGCAGGGACCTACAATTGCGAAATCAAGTACTACACCAGCCGCCTGACCAACGAGAGTGCCCAGCTGGCCAAAGGATTCGACGCGGTCTGCATTTTCGTAAATGACGAAGCCGGCCGGGACGTCATCGAGATCCTCCACGATTGCGGGATCCGCCTGATCCTCCTGCGCTGCGCCGGCTTCAACAATGTGGACCTGGCAGCCGCCAAGGAATACGGCATCACCGTCCTCCGCGTGCCGGCCTACTCGCCCTACGCGGTCGCCGAGCACGCCATGGCCATTCTCCAGGAGGCCAACCGTCGGCTCCACAAGGCCTCCTACAAGGTCAAATACAACAATTTCGCCCTTTCCGGTCTTCTGGGCTACGACCTCCACAACAAGGTAGCCGGCATCATCGGCACCGGCAAGATCGGCCAGTGCATGGCCAGGATCTGCAAAGGCTACGGCATGACCGTCATCGGCTGGGATGCCTACCCCAACAAGGCCCTGGAGGAGGAAGATCTGCTGACCTATGTCTCCAAGGAAGAGCTTCTGCGCCGCGCCGACCTTGTGTCCCTTCACGCCCCGCTCATCATGGGGGAAGGCGGTACTTATCACCTGATCAACCGGGACACCATCGCCATCATGAAGAAGCACGCCATGCTGGTCAACACCGCCCGCGGCGGCCTGATCGACACCGAGGCCCTCATCGAGGCCCTCAAGGAAGGCAAGTTCCACGCCGTCGCGCTGGACGTTTACGAAGGGGAGAGCAGCAACGTCTACACGGACCACAGCGATGACTTCCTGAACAACGACGTGACGGCACGGCTCCAGATGTTCCCCAATCTGGTCCTGACCTCCCACCAGGCCTTCTTTACCCGGGAGGCCCTCCAGGCCATCGCAGCCACCACCATGGAGAACGCCCGGAACTTTAATGAAGGTAACGAGTATGGGGCGGCAGAGGTGAAGTGAGAAACTGGGGAAATGGGAATCAGGGACGGTTCCTTTTCCCACTTTTCTCTTTCGAGAAAAGTGGGAAAAGGAACCGTCCCTGATTCCCATTTTATCCCCCCTTGTTTCCCCGCCACAAACAGTGGTATGATAGGAGAGCCGTAAGACGGCACTAATAGCTTAAGGAGCACACACTATGAACCAAGCATCTGAACGCATCAAGAGCCTCCAGGCCCTCATGGCCAAGGAAGGCATTTCCCATGTCCTCATGACTTCCTCCGACTATCACATGTCCGAGTACGTCGGGGACTTTTTCAAAGTCACAGAATTCTTCTCCGGCTGCACCAGCGACAACGTCGTCATGATCGTCGGGCGAAAGGAAGCCCGTCTCTGGACCGACGGCCGCTTCTTTATCTCCGCGGCCGCAGAGCTGGCCGGCAGCGGCATCGAGCTCATGAAAATGGGCGAGCCCGGCGTTCCCACTGTAAATGAATTCCTTACAAAGGACCTGGCAGAAGGGGATGTCCTGGCCTTTGACGGCCGCTGCGTGAGCGCCGTGGCCGGCAGCCATTACAAGGAGATCGCGGCGAAGAAGGGAGCATCCGTCAGGATGGACCTGGATCCCGCGGAGACCAT
>CAMONF010000297.1 GCA_946620335.1 uncultured Clostridia bacterium | reverse complement strand
GGGCACCGGGGGCGGAGGGGTAAGCGGGGGTTGTTCCTTGCCCGTCAACAGAAAAATGGTGCCCCCCTTTTTCCCGGCTCCCCCCCTGATTCCAGCCACCTCTGATTCCTATCTTCACTCAAATCTATCTCCTTCACGAAATATTCCGTATAGTGATGTTCTTTTTACTATTTTTCCTTGATTATTGAACTATTGTATGCTATAGTATATGTGTGTTGCTAAGCAACACTCACTTTCAATGTCGGTCCAGACCGGCATCCCCGGAAGGCCGCCACCCCTCATAGCGGCCTTCTTTTTTTATGTCTCAAATACCAATAACGGGCCCATCTCCCATGTATTGTCTCTATCATCGCTTCACCGGTAGAGTCAGGTGTCGACTGTCTTCCTGCCCATTGCTCCTTCCATAAACAAAAGAAGCGGCTGCCCGTGGGCAACCGCTCGATCTATTATTAAGGAAGGCATCTCCGCCATCCCGGCGGATACAATGAAAAAGAAAAAGAAGAATGCTCTGCTGTTACTGCTATGATAGAAGTATAACTGATGAATATGGACAAATTATGTCTGCAAATTCAAGTTTTTGTAAAAAATGCGAAGCGGAGCACTATTGTCGGTCAAATGCCCTGGGAATCAGGGACGCTTCCTTTTCCCACTTTTTGATTCCCAAAAAGTGGGAAAAGGAACCGTCCCTGATTCCCAGACCTCCGCTTCTGCGAAAGCCGGAAAGGGAGCCGTCCCTGGTCCTCACATGAAAGGAGCTCACCCATGCGTCTATTCATCGCCATCAATTTCACCGAAGACATCAAAAAAACCCTCATCACCACCATGCACGACCTGAAGACCAAAGGCGTGACCGGCACTTATTCCCCGGCCAAGAACCTCCACATGACCCTGGTCTTCATCGGTGAACTCCCCTCCGCCGACCCGGTCAAGGAGGTCATGAAGTCCATCCCCTTCTCCCCCTTCCATCTGACCCTGACGGAGCTGGGCAATTTCGGCGACATCCTCTGGGCCGGGGCCAAGGGCGGTCAGAAGCTCAAGGAGTACGACAAGAGTCTGCGCACCGCCCTGGATGCGGCCGGCATACGCTACGACAAAAAGAAATTCGAGCCTCATATCACCCTGGTCCGCAAGGCTTCCAATGTAAGACCCCAGGGCATCCGCCTGCCGCGGACGGAAATGATGGTGGAAAAAATATCCCTCATGAAATCCGACCGCAAGGACGGCCAGATGGTCTACACAGAGATTTTCTCTGTGGGCGGCAAAAAGAGTTGATTCCATTCGTCAATCCTACTCGATAATGGTTCTGCTCCCCATACATATCATGTATAATAAAGGTACAACCGTTGTCAGGAGGCTGCCCTCGCCGGCAGCCCGCACCCCATACAAGGAGGTACCCCATGAGCAGGAAAAAGCTTATCGTCATGGTTCTCACCGTTCTGCTTGTGCTCGCCATGACGGCCACCCCCGCCCTCGCTGACAAGGACAAGGGAGAGACGACTGTCTACTCTGCCCTGTCCGACTCCTACGATCCCTGGGACGTGAAGGTGAGCCTCGAACTCATCCGCAAAGAAAATCAGGAAACCGCCTTCATCACCGCCGTCCACAAGGGCAAGGTGATCTGGACCAGAACAACGCCCAAATCCCCCTCCGGTGAGCTGGACGCCGTCTCCGCCATCGGGACAAATGAAAACAGCTACTATTACAGCGAAGGCGGCGACATCGTCTGCCTGAACCTCAGCGACGGCTCCCTCCGCTGGCGGAACGAGGACTTCTCCGGCTATCCGGCCAAATGGGCCAGCGGCTTCGCCGGCGACGGCAGCCTCTTCATCTGCGGCTTCTACGGTCCGGACCTCTTTATCTGCGAAGCCGACGGGACCACCGTGAAGAGAATCCCCGAATTCAGCCAGGATTATTACTGGCCCTATGAGCTGACTTACTACGAGGAGGACGGCATCGTCAAAATCGTCTACGATGCTACGCCGAGCGGCAAGCCGGAAGCCCTCTATGTGGACCTCACCGACTACTCCTATACCGTCGGCGAAATCCAGGAGGAGACGCCCATCGACGGCGGCATTTACTATGCCAAGGTAAATGAATACCTCTCCCTGCGCGCCTGGCCTTCCACCTCCGCCGACCTTCTGGACAAGCTCCTGCCCGGCACACTCATGATGCTGGAATACTACGACAGCGGCATGGCCTATGTGCAGGTCCTGAGCACAGGCGACCACGGCTACGTCAACCCGGCTTACATCGCACCGGCCGATTCCGAGACCCCCGGCTACGACACCTCCAGCAAGCTGGTGCCTGGCGCGACTGTCCATGCAAACGTGAAGGAATCCCTCTCCCTCCGCAAAGAGCCCTCCACATCCTCCTCCGTCATCCTCCGCCTGCCGGACGGCGCCACCATGACCGTCCTCGCGGAACCGGAGGGTAAGCTGGTCAAGGTCCGTCACAATGCCTCCAAGCTGGAAGGCTACGTGCACGTTGATTTCATTTCCTTCTGACGGCCAACCGATTTGTTATAGAAAAAAGCGCCCATTCTCGCGAATGAGCGCTTTCCTATGTACTCTTATTGTCTGCTGTGATCAGCCCTTGTGCATCTGGGCAGCGACCTCAGCGGCGAAGTCTTCCTGCTTCTTCTCGATGCCTTCGCCGGTCTCGAAGCGGACATATCCCTTGATGGCGATCTTGGCGCCGTTGGCCTTGGCGACCTGGTCGACATACTTCTGAACAGTCTGCTTGCCGTCCTCGGCCTTGACATAGACCTGGTCAAGCAGAACGTTCTCGGCCAGCTCCTTGTTCAGGCGGCCCATAACGATGCCGTTGATGACCTTGTCCGGAGCGTTCGGCTTCTCGTTCTTGGCAGCGGCGAAAAGGATCTCCTTCTCCTTCTCGAGGTACTCCTGGTCGACCTCGCTGCGGCTGCAGAACTGCGGTCTCATGGCAGCGGCCTGCATGGCAACGTTCTTGGCCATCTCGCAGATGTTGTCGTTGATGACGTCGGTGGCCACATCGACCAGAACGACGATCTTGCCGCCCATGTGGATGTAGGAGGTGATGAAACCGTTCTCCTCGGTCATGCGGGCAAAACGGCGGACCTTGAGGTTCTCGCCGATGGTAGCGATCTCAGAGGTGAGGCGCTCGCGAAGGGTGCCCTCGCCCATAGCGGTGTCAAGCAGAGACTCAACGTCAGCGGCATCGGTAGCCAGGACCTGAGCAGCGACGTCCTTGACGAAGTTCTGGAACTTCTCGTTCTTGGCGACGAAGTCGGTCTCGGAGTTGACTTCGACGGCGACAGCGCACTTGCCATCCTCGGAGACGCGGCCGTAGCTGATGCCCTCAGCGGCGATGCGGTCAGCCTTCTTGGCGGCCTTGACCATGCCGTTCTCTCTGAGGTAGTCGATAGCCTTCTCCATATTGCCTTCGGTGGCGACCAGCGCCTTCTTGCAGTCCATCATGCCGGCGCCGCTCTTCTCACGCAGCTCCTTGACCATTGCAGCTGTGATAGCCATAATATTCCTCCATTCTGCCGGGTGTCCCGGCATGTACGCATTTCCTGAAAATAAATCCCCGCCAAAGCGGCGGCCGATTATCATACAGAATCCTATGGTCGCAAGCCGTCCATAGGATTCTGAATAAAATCATGCTGTTTAGTCTTGCCCTGCCGGTGACTTACGCCCTGGCGGCAGCCTCAGACTCCTCATCCGGATAAGCGGTGTAGCCGTCAGCCGGAACTTCGTCAGCTTCCATCAGGCCCTGGTTGGCCTCGATGACAGCGTCAGCCATCTTGGAGACGATGAGCTTGACGGCACGGATGGCGTCGTCGTTGCCCGGGATGATGTAGGTCAGCTCTTCCGGATCGCAGTTGGTGTCGCAGATGCCGATGAGTGGGATGTTCAGAGCATGGGCTTCCTGGACGCAGATGCGCTCCTTCTTCGGGTCAACGATGAAGATAGCGTCCGGAACCTTCTTCATGTCACGGATACCGTTCAGGTTCTTCTGCAGCTTCTCAAGCTCCTTCTTCAGCTGAAGGACTTCCTTCTTGGGAAGGACCTCAAATGTGCCGTCCTCGGCCATGGCCTCGATTTCCTTCATCCTCTTGATACGGGACTGGATGGTCTTGAAGTTGGTCAGCATGCCGCCGAGCCATCTCTCGTT
>CAMONF010000296.1 GCA_946620335.1 uncultured Clostridia bacterium | reverse complement strand
GCCATGTCTCTGGCGGCGCGGACAGCCTTTTCGATGGTCTTCAGTGTGCCGCCCTCGTCCTGGATGCCGAAGGAGACGACGGGCTTTGTTGTCATTTTCTGGATCTTCTCGCGGAGGAGCTTGTGGCCGACGGTCTCGCAGCCCAGGCCGATGATGACGACGCCGTAGACGTTGGGGTTGCAGGCGAAGCCGGTCAGGACCTTCTGGGACATGGCCGTGTTGGCGGCGACGTCGGAGCAGCCGGTGTTGAAGACGATGTTGACGGCGCCTCTGACCTGGCTGGCCACGATGCGGGAGCTCTCGGAGCCGCAGGCGCAGGTGGGCAGGATCAGGACGTGGTTGCGGATGCCAGGACGGCCTTCCGCACGTCTGTATCCCCAGAACTTCATGCCGGACTCGGTCTCGACCAGGGGAAGGACCTCCTCCTCGTCGCTCTCGGGGACCAGCTCGCTGTCATAGTCTCTCGGGACGGAGTAGATGTTCTCGTGGTTGACCAGGCAGCCTTTCTCGACGGGACAGTTGGTCCGGCCGATCAGCTCGCCGTACTTGTGGACGTCGGCGCCTTCCGGAAGGTCGCAGAGGGCGATCTTGTGGCAGTAGGGAATATCCTCCCGAGCGGTCAGGCTCAGCACTTCCCCGCCGCAGCGGTAGACGACTTCTTCACCTGCCTTGACTTCTCTGACGCAGGTCACGACGTTATCGGACGGGTCCATCATAAGGGCGTTTACGCTTGCCATTTTTTATTTTCCTCCTTTGGTAAGGGTTTGGTTCCTTGTTGATTACATGGTACTCCCGGGAGGGAAATAAATCCAATTTCTGGTTTTCACAGGGGTATAACCTGGAGGAATAATGAGGGCGGGGAAAACTGGGAATCAGGGACGGTTCCTTTTCCCACTTTTCTTTATGAAGTGGGGAGAAAAATGGGAATGAGGGACGGTTCCTTTTCCCACTTTTCATTTTATGAAAAGTGGGAAAAGGAACCGTCCCTGATTCCCAGTTTCCCTCCTTCCCTTCTTGCGAAAAGTGGGAAAAGGAACCGTCCCTGATTCCCAGTTTTCATGGTAAAATACCAGAAGGAGGCAGAGAAGGACAAATGGAGACCGATCTCAGATATATTTATGAAATCTACCGCACAGGCAGCTTTTCCAAGGCCGCGGACGCGCTCTTCGTATCCCAACCGGCCCTGTCCAAGGCCATCAAAAAAACAGAGGATGCCATCGGCATGCCCCTGTTCGACAGAAGACAGCATCCCCTGAAGCTGACGGAAGCGGGGGAGGCCTATGTGCGGGCCATCGAGCGGATTGCGCTGGTGGAGAAGGACCTGGCGGACGAAATCGCCGACGCCAAGAACCTTACCTTCGGCAGCATCAGCATCGGCGGGTCCAACTATGTCAATACATCCATCCTGCCTGAGGTATTGACTTCATTTCAAAGACAATATCCCGGGGTCAGCATCCGCCTGGTGGAAAAAAGCTCCGCCGAACTTTCGGAAATGTTGGCCGCCAACGACCTGGACATCACCTTCAGCTGCAACACGGAGTTCATGCGGAATTTCAAGAGGAAGGAGGCCTTCCGGGACCACCTTCTCGTGGCCGTGCCCTGGAACTGTCCCATCAACGAGGCGCTGGAGGCATATGCCTACGGCGTGGAGGATATCATCCACGGCAGCCATATGGAACGAAAAAAGGAGCCGGTCCCCATCTCCGTCTTTAAGGACATGCCCTTCATAGCCCTGGACAAGGGCAACAATCTTTATGATCGCGTTCTGCGCATCTACAGGGATGCCGGCGTTACGCCCGATATTCGGCTTGTTCTTCAGCAAATGACGACCGCCTTCAAGCTGGCCGAGAGCGGCTACGGCGTCACGATCACCTGCGACCGACTGGTCAAGGCCTCCTACACGGACCTGCGCTTCTACGATATCGACTCCCCGCTCGCCGACCGGACCTTCTTCATGCTCCTGCCCGAGCGCGCCTACACCCCCATCGCGGTGCGGCGCTTCATGGAGCACTTTGCAGCGCGGATCTGACACTCAATGCTTGTCTGCGCCCGGGTCGACGGAAGCCTCGACGCTTTGGGGACGATTGACAAAAAAGGAACGTCCCTCATTGTCACTCCCTCATTGTCACAACGGCAGGCACGCACCCTCCGTCACGCCCCCTTCGCCGAAGGCGTCAACGGCGGCGTAATAGGTCTGGCCGGCGTTCAGGGTGGTGAGGGGGACCTTGCAGCGGCCGTAGACCATGTGGCTGGCGTAGAGCTTGTCGGGCGCGATTCCGTAGCGGACGTTGTAGCCGATGGCGCCGTCGACGGGCTTCCAGAAGAGACCGGCGGTCATGGCATCGTAGCGCCTGACCGTGAAGGCTTCGACCTTTTCGGGGGCGGAGCAGCTGCCGTAGCCGAAGACACGGAGGCCGGAGAGGGCGAAAGGCTCGTCGTAGGGGAGCTTTTCGGCAGTGATCCGGAGGAAGCGGAGCTTCACGCCGTCCAGTTCCACGCAGTCGTGGGGCAGATTTGTCTCCGCGTCACGTTTATCCGCGAGGACGGACCAGGTACTTCCGTCCTCGCTGCCTTCCAGGAGCCAGCGGGTGCGGAGCGTGGGGTCCGGATCGATGTAGCGGTTGGAGGTGTAGACGTTGGAGCGGAGGGACTTGTCGACGTCCAGCATGGGCACGTCCACGTCGGCGAAGTTGATCTGGACGCTGTGGACCTCATAGACCTCTCCCAGGTCCAGGCGGTACCATTCGCCGGTGCTGCCGTCCGCGCACCAGCAGGTGCGGATGTCTTCATTTACAGCCTGTGACGGCGCATGGCCGGCGCGGGAAGAGGATGCCGTCGCCTCCTTCTTGTAGGAGAGGAGCATCCACTTCGGCTTCATGCTGAGCGGGTCGAATTTCCCTTCGGGGATCTCCAGCGGGTAGTCGGCGAAATGCTGGTTGCAGAAGAGAAGACCGTCTTCGTCGAGACCGGCCGGGAAGAGGCCGAGCCGGCGCTCAAAGTTGGCGTTGACGGAAATGCGCATGGTGGCGGCATGCCACAGATTCCCATACTCGTCCTCAATAGTGGACCCGTGTCCCGCGCCCGTGATGAAACCGCCCGTCTTCGAGGAGAAGGGGTTGTGGGCCTGGTAGGTGAAGGGGCCAAGCGGGCTGTCGCCCACATAGACGCCGTCGCCGTAGGTGGCGAGCTCGGTTCCCGGCGCGGCATACTGGAGATAATACCTGCCGTTCCACTTGTTCATGAAGGCGCCTTCGATGAAGGGCTTTTTGTCGGAGCCGGAGATCTTCATCGCGAGCCGGTAAAGCCGCATGGCGAAGCCTTCCTTTCCTTTCTCTTTGGGCCTGCCGGGATAGTCAGGGCGCTCCCAGCCATGCCGGTCCGGATGCCCGAAAATCAGCTCCTTCTTTTCGCCGATGGGCGTCATGGTCTCCGGGTCGAACTCCTGCCCGTAGATGGGCGTCGTGTTGGTGCATCCCCAGTAGAAATAGACCCTGCCGTCCTCGTCCTGGAAGGTGTTGGGATCCCAGAAGGGGAAGGGCTCGCTGAGCTTTTCAAAGTCGTCGCTCATTGGGTCCTTGGTGCGGTAGATGGCGCTGGGGTCGCGGTCCGAGGAGGAGAAAATAAGCCATTCCCCTACCTGCCGCACGTCCGGCGCGTACCGGAAGGGCGTGAGATCGCGGTTCTCATGCCAGTCCCAGTGAAGCATATCGTCGGAATAGTAGAAGCCGCCGGACATGGAGGCAAAAATGTAGTAGCGGCCCTTGAAATAGACCAGGGTCGGGTCCGCCGACTCGCGGGAGGCCTGGTTGTTGTAGTGCTGGAACTGGTAGGGAATGTTCAGGGGGCTCCATAGGATTCGCTGCATGATGGACCATCCTTTCTATATTGACTTGGTGATACGCCAAAGTGCTTCCTGAAATTGTCTGTGAAATAGCTCTGCGAGCAGAACCGGAGCTGCATGGCGATCTGTTTGACGTCCAGCTCCGTGGACCTGAGCAGCATGGCAGCCTTCTCCAGTCGTTTTCTGCGGATGTATTCCGCCAGGGTCAGGCCGGTCTCCTTCTTGAATTTCTTTGAAAAATAGTACTCCGTGTACCCGGCATAGGAGGCCAGGGAGGCGAGGCTCAGCTCCTCCTCCAGGTGCCTCTCCACGTAGCTGCAGGCGGACTCAATCTCCCTGGAGAGCTTCTGGGCCCGGACGGCGTGGACGCGCTCCACAAAATCCCGCTGCATGGTCGAGGCGATCACGGTCAGCTCCGAGAGGGATTTGACCTTCTCCACACTCTGGAAATAGCGGTCGCAGAGGGTGTAGGCCGTCTCCGGGCTGAGGCCGCCCTCGATGGCCGTGCGGGAGAACAAGGTGGCGCAGACCAGGACCGTGTTTTTCATTTGCCGGAGCGTGTCGCCCGTCTGGGCCAGCTGGCCCATGGTGCCGGTCACCGCCATCCGGTCGATGTGCCGGACGAGGGCCAGGTCGCCCTCGCGGACCATCCGCAGCATTTCCTGCTCGGCCTGGTAGGTGCCGTGGATGTTTCGGTCCCGCGCCTCCTGCCCGGCCGCCGGCTTCGGGTCGGCGCTGCCGTAGAAGCGGAGGTCCGACTGCCGGATCTTCTCCTCGGTTATAAGGAAATGCAGCATCAGCGCGTACTCCTGGATCCTCCCCCAGCTGAGCACCGGCAGCTGCCGGACCAGGTCCTCCGCGCTGCGCCGCATCGAGGCGGACAGGCCGGCTCCGGCCAGCTCCGCGCGGATTACGTGGATCGATACGTCGTCCATAAAGAAGGGCCCGAGCACATGGATCCCCGTGAGGTCCGCGCCGGCCCATTCCGGGCAGCAGAGCCACATCATGTCGACCTTGTTGGTGAAAATCAGCGGCGTCCTTCCGGCCCCGACCGCCGCGAGGAGGTCCGTCTCCTGCCGCGAGAGGAGGAAGAGCGTCTCCGCTGTCCGCTCCTCCTCGGTCTCGCTGCCCAAGGGGAAGAGCCCGCTGTCGTAGCTGCGCAGCAGCAGCTTGTGGCAGGTGGAGACCATCTGCTGAAAGAGACTCAGGCGCTCTGCCATGCTGTCCATTTTCTCCGCGCCTCCTTTCACAGAATAACCGTACAGGCCATTCTGGACTATCACAAATTAGCTATAAATATAGTATATAAGCCATTTAAATGCGAAGCAACCCAATATACTGAAAAACAGACGAATATATTATAGCTGACCTCCCGAAATCCAACTATACTGGGCCCATCAGAACAAAACAATGCTCAGGAAATGAGAACACGGAACAATCCCACACGAACACAAGGAGGTCACACATGAACAATTCTGACAAAGTCGGTTTCCGGGAGATTTTTGGAACCGCGACCATGGGCCTGACGGACGGCCTGGCCGCCGCCCTCATGACTTCATTTTTCTTATTATATCTGACGGACTACGCGGGCCTGGGCGCCTTCGGCGCAGTGGTGGGGTCCAGCGTGCTCCTCTTCTCGCGTGTCTTCGACGCCGTCAATGACCCCATCGAGGGCTGGATCATGGACCGCGCCAAGGTCGGCAAGCATGGAAAATATAAGCCTTTCATCATCCTTTCCATCATCACGGCCCTGGTCGGCGTCTCCGCCCTCTTCTTCATTCCCCAGGGCATCAGCCCGGCGCTGGCCGTGGTGTGGGTCATTTTCTTCTACCTTCTCTACGACATGGGCTCTTCCTTCTACGCCCCCAACCTGATCTTCCGGACCCTGACCCTGGACCTGAATGAGCGAGGCAAGCTTCTCATCGCCCCGCGTATCGTCTCCATGATGACCGGCATGGTCACCGCGGTCCTGATCGCCATGGTCACGGGCGTGAACAAGGTGGTGGGCAACATGCACAACTCCTTTGGCCTGGTGGTCTTCGGCCTTCTGCTGATCACCGCCGTTATCTCCCTCTTCGGCATCGGCCTGGTCCGGGAGCGCCATCACGCGGAGCAGGATGAGGACGAGCAGGTCAAGCTCACCGACATCTTCAGGCTCTTCAAGGAAAATAAAGCCCTGCGCGTCAACGTCACCGCCGCCCTCTTTTCCGGCTTTATCTGGACTTTCCTCTTTGCTACCATGATCTACTATATCAAGTGGGGCCTCTGTGCCGACCTGACCACCGGCGTCGTGGACAACGGAAAATACGCCCTCTACTCCGGCATTTCCTCCATGCTCATGTTCGTCCCGCTGCTTGGCGGCACCATGATCGCGGCGCCGATCCTCAAGAAGATCGGCGATCCCATGAAGTTCATGCGGATCCTTCTGCTCGCCCAGGCAATCCCCTGCGGCATCCTCTTCCTGCTCCAGATTCTCGGCGTTCTCGGAAAAATGCCCTGGCTCTTCCTGATCTGTGCGGCGGTCACCACGACGGCGGTCGGCATGGGATACATCCCCGGCTCCACCATCGACATCGAAATCATGGACTATGAGATCTACAAGAACGGCAAGGACCGCTCCGGCCTCTGCAATGCTGTCAACCGCTTCATCGCCAAGGCCCAGAACGCTGTCGGCGCCAGCGTCGTCGGCTTCCTGCTGGCCGCCATCGGCTACGTCGTTGACTCCGAGACAGGCGACTTTGCCGGCGAGCTCAGCCAGATGCCGGTCATGCTCAACTGGTTCGTGGTCATCATGGGCCTGATTCCCTTCGTCCTCGGCCTTGTCGCCTGGTTCATCGAGGGCCGCTATCCCATCACCAACGAAGTCCGTGCCGAAATGCGTGCGGACCTCACCAAAACAGAACAGCAGTAATGGGCCAGAGGTGGGCCAGGGAATCGCCTGCTGACTCACAAGAAAGGAGATAGATATGAGCTTTTCTGAGGACTTTTTATGGGGAGCTGCCAGTGCGGCGGCGCAGATTGAGGGTGCCTGGAATGAGGACGGGAAATGCCCCAGTATATGGGATGTGGCCGGGAAGCATATCAAGGATGAGCAGACCTGCCATTTTGCCTGTGACCATTATCATCGGTATAAGGAGGACGTGGCGCTGATGAAGGAACTGGGGCTGAAGAGTTATCGGTTCTCCGTCTCCTGGTGCCGGATCATGCCTGAGAAGGGCTCCGTGAATCCCAAGGGTGTTGAATTCTACAGGAATCTCATCGCGGAGCTGAGGGCGGCGGGGATTGAGCCGCTGCTGACCCTCTACCACTGGGATATGCCCGTGTGGGTCGACAAGGAGGGCGGCTGGAAAAATCCTAAGATCATTGACTGGTATCTGGAATATGTCAAAGTCGTAGTGGACTCATTTTCCGGGGACGTACGGTATTGGATGACCTTTAACGAGCCGTCGGTATTCATCATGATGGCCTACGTGATGGGCAGCTTCGCGCCGTTTAAGCACGCCATCTTCTCCTATAAGAACTGCCTGCGCAACATGCTGCTGGCCCACGGCAGGGCGGTCACGCTGATCCGGGAGCGGGCGAAGACGGAGCCGAAGATCGGGCTCGCCATGGCGGCCACCACCTACATTCCCAACAGCGAGGATGCGGCGGGGCTCAGGGACGCGGCGGAGAAGTCCTTTATTTCCCAGGTGGGAGAGGGCAGCAACGCGCTCTACATGGATCCCATCGCGCTGGGCAAGGCCAGCCCGATGCTGAAGAGGAAGCTGAGCGCGGAGGACCTGAAGATCATTTCCGCCCCGATCGATTTCGTGGGCGTCAACGTCTACCAGCCGTCCAACCCGATCCTCAACAAGAAGGGGTACGACACCGCGAAGCTGCCTAAGACCATGCTGGATTGGGTCATCGACGGGCGCTGCCTCTACTGGACGATCCGGCAGTACTGGGAGCGCTACCACCTGCCCGTCATGGTCACGGAGAACGGCATGGCCAACCCCGACGAGGTCGGTCCCGACGGCTGTGTCCACGATGAGATTCGCAAGACCTTTCTCCATGACTTCCTGGGCGGCGTCCGCCGGGCGGTGGACGAGGGCATTCCCGTACTCGGGTACCAGCACTGGAGCATTATGGACAACTTTGAGTGGTGCAGCGGATACGGGCCCCGTTTCGGCCTGATCCATGTGGACTACACCACCCAGAAGCGGACCATCAAGGATTCCGCCCGCTATTACGCCGAGATCATCCGGACCAACGGCGAAGCGATCTGACCGGGATGACAATGAGGGACGTTCCTTTTTTGTCAAAATCTTTGATTTTGACAAAAAAGGAACGTCCCTCGGACTACGAGCCAGCCGGCGCCCGCGAGCATGTCATCGAGGGCGGCAACCACGCCCAGTTCGGCTCCTACGGCCCCCAGCAGGGCGACGGCGAGCCTCTGGTCTCCGCTGAGGAGCAGGTGGAGGAGACAGTCACGGCCATCGCGGAGATGGTCGGGGGGAGTGACAATCAGTGACAATCAGGAACATCCCTGATTGTCAAAACTGATTCTCACTCGCTTCCGCTCTTATTTCACATAGCTCCCCAGAAACCCAAGGCTCCCCTTGGGCGTTCTCTTCTGGTTCGTCCTGTCCACGGCGATGAGCCCGAAGGTCATGCCAAAGCCCTTCTGCCACTCAAAGTTGTCCATGAGGCTCCAGTAGCAGTAGCCCTTGACCGGCAGGCCATCCTCGACGCAGCGCTCGACCCCGGCGAGGGCCGTGCGGATGAAGGCCACGCGGCGGCTGTCGTCGGAGACCGCCACACCGTTCTCGGTCACGACCAGGTCGCCCTTGAAGTCCTCGGCCACCTTGCGGATGACGTGCTCCAGGGCCTCGGGATAGAACTCGTAGTCCATCTGGGTCAGTTCCGCCCCTTCCGGACTCGGCAGCTGTCCTTCAGGACCGTAGAGGCTGCGGGTGTAGTTCTGCACGCCGAGGAAGTCGTCGTCCTCGATGTAGGGCAGGTAATGCCGGAACTCCTCGTCCCACTCCGCCTCGGCGAAGCCCTCGCCGCCGGGCAGGGCCTGGAGATCGTGCATGGACAGGGTGATGCCCACCTTGATGTCCGGGCGGATGGCCTTGATGGCCGCCTTGGCCGCCTGGTGGGCCCGGAAGACCAGGATATCGCCCTCCGGCGTCCTGGAGGAAACGAAGACCTGGGGCTGCGGCGTGCCGAAGGCCTGGGCATTTTCCATGGCGGCGAACTTCATGTTCTCCATCATTTTCTCAAAGTTCATGCCCACCTGGACCTTGCCTTCGGCGGACTTGGCGCTCTTCTCCGCACCGGCGCTCTGCGCCTTGGCGGCCGCCTGCTCCATGGCCATCCGGTAGCGCCTGGAAATGGCAGCCAGCTGGAGGCCCATGTTGGCCTCGTTGATGGTGCAGATGTAATTGATTTCATTTCCAAGCTGCTCCGTCACGTAGGCGGCGTAGCGGCGGAAGGACTCGATGGTGGACTCGGCTTCCCAACCGCCCTTGCGGATCAGCCAGGCCGGACTCGTGAAATGCATGAGGGTCACCAGCGGCTCGACGCCGTTGGCCCTGCAGCAGGCAATCACCTTGCGGTAATGCTCGATCTCCGCCTCGTCGAAGCGCCCTCCCTCCGGCTCGATCCTGGCCCATTCCACGGAGAAGCGGTAGGCATTGAGGCCGGCATCCGCCAGGAGCTTGATGTCCTCCTCATAGCGGTTGTAGTGGTCGCAGGCGTCGCCGCTGGGCTCGGT
>CAMONF010000295.1 GCA_946620335.1 uncultured Clostridia bacterium | reverse complement strand
GTCCAAGGAGCAGATTGTCATACCAATGCCCATCCATTATACAGCTTCAGCAATGGAACGGTTAGTCCTTTCTGGCTGAGAGGCATCTAACCACCACAAATACATTATAGGAGGAGAATAAACATGTTTATCGATTTCGGACCCCTCATCATTGCTGCGATTGTTATCGTTCTGCTTTTGGTATTCCTCACGGTCATACCTGTAGGCATGTGGATCTCCGCCATCGCCAGCGGCGTGAAAATCTCCATCTTCTCCCTGGTCGGCATGAAGATCCGTCGCGTGAAGCCCGCCAAGATCGTCGGCCCCATGATCAAGGCCACCAAGGCCGGGCTGGAAGTCAAGACAAATGAACTGGAAGCCCACTACCTGGCCGGCGGCAACGTGGACAACGTGATCAACGCCCTGATCGCCGCCGAGCGTGCCGGCATGAGCCTGTCCTTCGAGCAGGCCTCCGCCATCGACCTGGCCGGCCGCGACGTCTTCCAGGCGGTCAAAATGAGCGTCACCCCCAAGGTCATCGAGACGCCGGAGATCTCCGCGGTGGCCAAGGACGGCATCGAGCTTCTGGTCAAGGCCCGCGTCACGGTCCGGACCAACATCGACCGCCTGATCGGCGGCGCCGGCGAGGCCACTGTCCTGGCCCGCGTCGGTGAAGGCATCGTCACCACCGTCGGCTCCTCCAACACCCACAGCCAGGTGCTGGAGAACCCGGACGACATCTCCAAGGTGGTGCTGGACAAGGGACTTGACTCGGGCACCGCGTATGAAATCATTTCCATCGACATCGCGGACATTGACATCGGCCGCAACATCGGCGCCAACCTCCAGAGCCTCCAGGCCGAGGCCAACACCAAGATCGCCCAGGCCAAGGCCGAGGAGAGACGCGCCATGGCCGTCGCCCTCGAGCAGGAAATGAAGGCAGAGGTCGTGAAGGCCGAAGCCGAAGTGCCGAGAGCCATGGCGGAAGCCCTCCGGTCCGGCAACCTGGGCGTCATGGACTACTACAAGCTCCAGAACATCCAGGCCGACACCAAGATGAAGAAGGATATCGGGAACGGCGTGACGGATTTCGTGGATCTCAAGAAGGAATGACAGGCGCGGCAGCCCGAAAACACTGAAGAATAAGGGACGGGACGAAGAGATGATGAAAGTCATGGTGGTGGAAGACGAGGAGCAGATCAGACGGATCCTCGGAAAAATGATCGAACGGAACGAGGGCTTCAAGGTCGTCTCCTCCTGCGGCACCTTCGCCTCCGCCATCAGCGACTTCATCGCTCTCCGCCCCGAGGTGGTCTTCATGGACATCGACCTTGGCGGCGAGAGCGGCCTGGAATGCGCCAAGGCCATCACCGAGGTGGATCCCAAGGTCAAGATCATTTTCGCCACCGCCCACAGCGAGTATATGGCCAATGCCTTTGAGATCTACGCCTTCGACTACCTGGTCAAGCCCTTCGACATGGCAAGGATCGCGAAGACGCTGGAGCGGATCCGCTCCCTCTCCGGCCCATCGGAGCCCGAGGAGAAAATGAACCCCGCCCGCGAGGACAAGCTGATCATCCGCGGCAAGGAGGAAATCAACTTTGTGGACGTCGGGGACATCATCATGATCGAGCGGACCGACGGCGTCACGCGGATCGTCACCGCCACCGACACCTTCCTGACCGCCCAATCCCTCTCCGCCCTGGAAGAAAAGCTGGACCCCGAGATCTTTATGCGCTGCCACAAGTCTTACATCATCCGGACCGACGCCATCAGGAAGCTGGAGGTCTATGGGAGATGGACCTACGTGGTAAAGCTCAAGGGCACCTCCGAGACAGCGCTCATGACCAGTGGGAAGTATGAGGAGATTCGGCAGAAGTGGCAGTGAGGGACGGGAAAATGGGAATCAGGGACGGTTCCTTTTCCCACTTTTCAAGAAGGTAAAGAGAGAAAATGGGAATCAGGGACGGTTCCTTTTCCCACTTTTCAAAAAAGAAAAGTGGGAAAAGGAACCGTCCCTGATTCCCATTTTCCTCCCCCACTCCCAAAAGAAAAGTGGGAAAAGGAACCGTCCCTGATTCCCATTTCCCACCTACCTCCCCCACACGAAAAAGAGACCCTTCCGGGTCTCTTTCCGTTCTTATAATGAGGGGGGGAGATAGTGAGTGGTCATTTCATCTATCTGAGTCATACTATACAGGAGAATTGTTGCAAGAATATGTATAATTCAGAAAAGGTCCCTAAAAAGTATAAATTAAATATAAAACCAGCCCCCTCCCCCCGCCCCGGTCCGCATTTCCCTCTTTAATTTACTAAAGCACTCGGGTATACTCTAATATAGATTTTTCGTACTCTGCCGGCTGCCCGCGGGCTCTGGATGCCCTGCATTCCGCGTCACAGATGCCGGCCAAGTACCATTTTCCCATCACATGGAGGTAAATCATGGGTGCCAGAGAAGACATTCTCGCCATAGAGGAAAATATAGACCGCGTCCTGGTGGGGCGACGCCAGACGATCCGCCTGGTCCTGACGGCCCTGGTGGCCGGCGGCCACGTGCTGCTGGAGGACGTCCCGGGCACCGGCAAGACCATGCTGGCCAAGTCCCTGGCCAGGTCCGTGGACGTGGACTTCGCACGCATCCAGTTCACGCCGGACCTTCTGCCCTCGGACGTTACCGGACTTTCGGTCTGGCACGAAGGGGAGAAGGCTTTCATTTTCAAGCCGGGGCCGGTCTTTACGGGCATTCTCCTGGCCGACGAGATCAACCGGGCCACGCCCAGGACCCAGGCAGGCCTCCTCGAGTGCATGGAGGAGCGGCAGGTGACGGTGGACGGCGTGACGCGGCCCCTCAAGGAGCCCTTCTTCGTCATCGCGACCCAGAACCCGGTGGAGACCAGCGGGACATTTCCCCTGCCCGAGGCCCAGCTGGACCGGTTCCTCATGAAGCTCTCCCTGGGCTTCCCCGACAGAAATGAAGAGATCGCCGTCCTCCGCCGCTTCCTGACGGACGACGTCCTCGCCTCCCTTGGACCTGTTGCGGATGGGAGCGCGATCATGAAGGCCCGCGAGGAAGCCAAAAAGATCGAGATTTCCTCCGAGCTCCTTGGCTATATCGCCGACCTGATCCTGGCGACCCGGAACCGCGGCGACGTGGCCTCCGGCGTGAGCCCCCGCGGCTCCCTGGCCCTCCTCCACGCCGTCCAGGTCTACTCCTACCTGGAAGAGCGCGACTACGTGGTGCCGGAGGACATCAAGGCCCTGGCCGTACCGGTCCTGGCCCACCGTCTGATCCTGGCCCACAGCTACGGCCGCCGGGCGGACGGCCCGGCCGTGATCCGGGAGATCCTGGACACGGTCCCCGTCCCCACCGAGACCTTTTAATTATGGAAATGAAAACCGCGGCAAGACGCCTACGCAGTCATGATTTGATGATTCTTCCGGACGGAAAACCTCCTTCCGAAGAAAAATCTGCCCAGCGCTGATGCAGAGATGGCAGCCCGCGGATCTGTGTGAAACTTTACCTGCGGCATCCGGCCATGGAAAGCCGGCCGCGGCGGAGGTGCGCTATGCTGATCCTATGGATTCCCCTCGGGATATTTCTCCTATACTGGCTCTGGCAGCGGATTTTTCTGGAAATCTGGGACAAGGGCCTTTCAGCTGTGCTCACCTT
>CAMONF010000294.1 GCA_946620335.1 uncultured Clostridia bacterium | reverse complement strand
TCAGCATTTTCCCGGTCCACGGAGGAGATGGTCCCCTTCCAGGTCGTATCGTCGACCCGGCTGTGGACAATCATGGGCATGCCCTCATAGATATCGTAAATATTCTGCTCGTTGATGGACCCCTTGACCCGGTAGGCCCCGGTCTTCATGACCTTGATGAAGGCATTGTCGGAATTGCCGTAGTAAGTGCCGTTGTCCTCATCCGACTTGATGCTCTGGACGACGCCATCGATCTCGCAGTAGACCGTGGCGTTCTTGATGTTGTCCTTCAGCTTGTCGATTTCCTTCTCCTTGCTGGTGACGTCGTACTCCCGCTGCTTCTTCTCCAGTTCCTGCTGCTGGATCTGGATGGTGTAGTTGGCCTGTTCGCTGGACTTGGCCTTCTCCTTCTCCTTTTTGAGCTCGGCGATGGTGGTGTCCATGCTCTCCAGCTCCACCTTGAGGCGTTCCAGGTCGATTTCCGACTGGGCAAGGTCATTTTTGTATTTTTCCACATCGTAAACGAAGAGCGGCGTGCCCTTTTGCACCTCGTCGCCCACCTTGACGTAGACCTCGGCCACCTCGCCCTCGCTGTTCTTCTCCACAGACCAGGTCTCCTGGGCCTCGATGACGCCGGAGAACCGGTTCAGGATGCCAAGGCCGGCACCGCCGCCCGTCAGAACGGACACCTTGGTGACATAGACGACGTCCCCGCCTTCGGCGCCGGCGCCGCTGCCGAAGCGCTGCCAGGCAAAGTAGCCGCCTCCGGCCAGCAGGGCCACCACGACGAGGGCTGCGATTGCTTTCACCACACCAGATTTCTTCTTTTTCTTCACAGTAAGCTCCTCCTTGGAGGCCGTGGGAATGACCGTCTTTCGCTGCTCTCGTCCATTCGCCGGCCTTATCTTTCAAATGAGACCCGGGCGCCTCCGCCCGCTTCTCCTCATGGTCGGAGCCGGCCTGACCGCGCAAAGGTCATGCCGGCTGTCCCGACTCTTTATTATACACCCTTTTGATCTGCAGTTCACTCTCTTTGTGAGGCGCCTGCCGTTGCTGGAAGCTTCGACACCCGCCCCCGGTCCGGATTTTCAATCCGCGGCATGGGTAAACGCCGAATCCCGTTTTCCCCGCCGACCGGATTCCGGTGCCGTCCGCCTTCCGGCTGTCAGGCGATTCAATGAGCCTTTTTCAACGCCTCAAAGGCGGCCTGGTCGGTGATAACAGCAGCATCCGCGTTGATATATCCGTCACCGAAGGCAATCTCATAATAAAGGGAAACCTCGCCTTCCATCCGTTGGAGGCCACTGGGCCTGGCCGTGCAGGCGAAGAAGGTCTCCATATCTTCCTCAGACGTGAGCACGTACTGCTCGTCATCGATCCAGAAGGAGACGGTGTCCACCTCCTCCGTCTCTTCCTGTTCCATGGGGACCCATCCCCGGTCCTTCAGGAAAGCCAGCGTCCTCTGGTACTGGGGGTAGATGTACAGGCTCCGCAGGCACTGCTCAAGATTGATTTCATTTTCCGGTTCCGAGAAGTCAGGAATCGTGCTGGCGAGAATCCCCGCCGGCTCCGACTCCATGAGAAGACCGGCATTGGCATTTCCGGCATCCGCCGCCAGGCACTCGGCAAGCTCCTTCCGCTCCCCTTCATCAAGGATCATCTCGACCTCGTCCCTGGCGGTCAGCTTGCAGCTCCGCACCGTCATATCCTTAAGATCCGCAGGATCCAGATAGCGGAAGGGGTAGGCAGCCTGCCTGTAAGCAGGATTTTCGCACAGGAGGGTCATGGTATTTCCGAGAGTCTTTTTGGATACCTGGTAACGCCGGTACACGTCCCTCCCGGATTTCAGGTGATAGTGGACCGTCACATAAACGTTGTTGTCTTCCGCCGGCGTAATGACGCCTTCCCGGCACAAGGTGTAGATCGGCGCGAACTGCTCCGTGAGAGCCTGATTCATAAGGTAAACCTCCAGCGGCTCCCCGTCCGGGCCGGCCGCATACTGGTCCATATACACCTCGTCGGCGAAGCAGGCATAGAGCGTGTCCTGGCCGATGGCCATGGATTCGATTTCCTCCTCCTTCGGCAGAAAGCGGTCGTAGCCCATAAGGTCCAGCGGGAAAATGCAGACAAAGATGAGCACGCCGGCAAAGAACACCGCTGCGGACCGCCAGTGGCCAAGCAGCTCTTTTACGTCCGTGCTCAGCACCATCTCAAAGACCACGTTGAAGACCAGAGCCGCCGCGAAGCACCAGAAGATCTCCCAGCCCAGAGACCCGAGGCGCCCTGTCATGGTGTCGCTGAAAAGATATCCCGTGAACATGGCCGCCGGAATACCGGTGATGACCTTGACGCAGGGGGCGATGAAGGGGTGGACGAAGGGCATCTCCGCCCGCTCCATAGGTCTTTTCTCCATAGCGAACACGCAGAGGGCCAGGGCAGAGACCAGAAATATAATAAGAAGAAGTCCGGCCAGAGGGCTGTCATGGACCATTCCGATGAGCGTGACCGGAGAGTAGAAACGCATCTGCCCCAGGCCGGTCACGCTGTAGTAGGTGTCAAAGCTTGTCTCCGCCATCGCCCTGACGAGCAGGTAGGCCAGGGGACCATAGAAGAGAATGAGCCCCATCAAAGAGAAGCCCAGTACGCCCCTGCCTGTGAGCAGCATGGCCAGGACCGCCGCCGTATAGACTGCCAGATAACCGACCACGGCCCAGAGAATACCCGGAAGAGCGAGCTTAAGGACGGCCGGCGTCACATTGCCGAAGGCGGCGCCGACCCCGAAGAGGGCAATCAGCGCGCAGACCAGGTAAGGAATCACTGCAATAAGAATCCCGCTCACGTAGGGCACCAGAAAGAGATGGACCCTTTTTTGCGGCATACCCGCGTAAAAATCCGTCTGTGCCTTGGAGTGCAGCCAGGAAAAGCCTGTGTAGGCCGTAAGCACCGCAGCAATCACGATGATCAGGGGCAGCATGGAAGTGTCGCCGGCGAAATAAGAGACCGCCGTATCCTGCAGACGATCCGCCATCCTCGAATACTCCCCGTAGGCCGAGGGGGCCGGCATGGTGACCATGTCTCTGGCCAGGATCAGGGACATGCAGTAACTGACCGGGTAGATGAAGAAGCCTGCCAGGGCGATCAGGATGACCAGCCAGCTCCGGCGCTTTAAGTCGTTCGCGATCAGCTTAGTCAAAGATATCTTTGATGTCATATCCAGCCACCTCCGTTTCACTGATAAAGATTTCCTCGAGACTGAGCGGCAGGATCTCGGCGTAGATGGGATTCCGCCTGTTCACCTTGTCCATGACCTCCTCGCCCGTCCCGCGGGCCACAATGGTCATGAGGGAGCCGCTCCTGCCTGTGCGGACCACCTCCAGATCTTCGAGGAGTTCACGCTCGAGAACGGGATTGGGCAGGACGCACTGGACCTTCTGGGTGTGGAACTTCATGTCCTCCAGGTCCTCGGACAGGAGGATCCGTCCCTTGTGGAGAAGTCCGACATGGTCACAGATATCCTCCAGCTCCCGCAGGTTGTGGGAGGCGATGACCGGCGTGAAGTCCCTGTCCAGGATCTCCGCTGCGAAAATGCCCTTGACCGCCTGCCTGACCACCGGGTCCAGGCCGTCGAAGGTCTCGTCACAGAGAAGGCAGCGGGCGCCGCTGGCGATACCCAAAAAGACTGCCACCTGCTTCTTCATGCCCTTGGAGAAGGTGTTCATTTTCCGGCGGGGATCCAGCTCAAGGAGCTTCAGGAATCCGTCGAAGCGTGTCCTGTCAAAGTTCGGATACAGGAGCGCGTAATAGTCCGCCATATCCGCGGGCGTGGCGTTGGGAAAATAATACCCGCTGTCACTGAGGAAGCAGATCTCCTGCTTGACCACCGAATTGTTGTAAATTGTCTTCCCGTCCAGGGTCAGGCTGCCGGTGTCGGGCCGCAACACGCCGGAGAGCATGCGGAGCAGTGTGCTCTTTCCCGCCTCGTTGGTTCCCACCAGGCCGAAGACCTGTCCTTTTTCGATGTGGGCGGTGAGGTCGTCCACCGCCAGTATGCTGTCGAATTTCTTGGAGACATGACTGATTTCGATCATGCTTGCTCCTCCTTCCGTCGTTCTCCGAAGACCCGGTCCACGCATAACGCGGCGGCCGCGTGGGTCACGCCCAGGTCCCTGCCCTCCGCGAGCAGTCTTTCCAGCCTGTCAAGCCAGAGCTGTCTCTTTCTCTCCCGGACCACCTGGTCGCCGGAGACGAAGCTTCCCCGGCCCTTGACCGAGTAAATGAAGCCCTCCCGCTCCAGGATGCTGTAGGCCTTGGAGATGGTGTTGGGGTTTATTTTCAGCTCCAGTGCCGTCTGCCGAACCGAAGGCATCTGCTCATCCGGGGCCAGGACGCCCCGGACGATAAGCGTCTGGTAGCGTTCCACGATCTGCTCGTATATGGGCCGCCGGTCCTGATAGTCTATACTGATCACCGCCCGCTCCTTTCCTGATAGGTCCCGGGGCCGCTTCCTGGGCCTTTCCGGGTAAGTAAATGGCAGCCGATGGATGCCGCCTTGATATGTGTACTATGCCACATAGTACACTTAGTGTCAAGGGTTTTCTTTTTGGAGGTGAAAACTGGGGATCTTACTGGAATCAGGGACGGTTCCTTTTCCAGTAAACTGGAAAAGGAACCGTCCCTGATTCCAGTAAGATCCCAGTTTTCCCCGTCCTCGATTCCCACCTCCAATTATATCATTGCCACCTGCACCCCCTATCTGTTATAATAGGTAACTAAGCCTTATAAGTGTAATACAAACACGTGTGTGCCTGCGAAATACAGGCTCAGCCCCCTGCGGGTGCGGGTCCTGATTCAGGATCTATGCAGGCTACCGCCGCCTGACAGGCGGCAGGAGAAGACTGACTTATGGGAAACATATCCAATTATTTGAGCTGGCGCGGGGACCTGGATTTCCGGGAGCACCCCTTTTCGGAAGTGGACAGTCTCGTCCTCTCCGTGCTGGCGGGACTTGACCTGGACGGCATCGTCCCCGCGAGGGGCAGCGGTGAAAAAATTTCCGTCAAGGCTGCCTCTGAAAAATTCTACATCGCCGGAGATATCAGCGACCTGAAGGACGAGGACGCCGAATCCATTCTCTTCAGAATGGCCCAGTCCACCCGCTACAGGGACGCGATGCTCATGGACTATGTAAGACCGGAGGGAGAGACTCCCTTCTCGGCTCTGACGATTGCCCTGGGCGACGGCACCAGCTTTATCGGCTTCGCGCGTGGCCTCTCCACCCTGGATGACTTAAAACTGGTCTTTGACGGCTGCTCCGCTGTCTCATCCGCCCACCGGGAGGCCGTCCGCTATGCGGAGGAGGTCCTCTCCCGCAAGTCCTCCCTCTGCCGGATCGGCGGCGCCCTGGGCGGCGGCACGCTGGCCCTCTACGCAGCATGTCTGTGCCGCGAGGACTTAAAGCCGGCGATCCTCATGGTCTATTCGGCCGACGGACCAGGCCCGGCTCCGGACCTGCTTCCGCCGACTGCCAGACATCTCCTGAGCAGCCGCTCCACGATCCTTCTTCCCGAGTACAGCGTCATCGGAACGCTCTTCACCCCGGATACCCGGCCCCTCATCGTGAAGAGCTCGGCCCGGGGCCTCCTCCAGTGCAGCCCCATGACCTGGCAGGTGGAGAGCGACCATTTCGTCACCGTCCGCCGCCACAACAGGGAGAGCGCCGCCTGCAGCGAGATCCTGGACGGCTGGATCGAGTCCTCCTCCCAGGCGGACAGAACACAGTTCATCAGCGACCTCTTCGGTGCCCTGAAGCTGAACGGCGCCAAGACGCTGGAGGACATCACCGGCAGCGGCATAGACGGCTTCTACACAGTCCTCCGCTCCCTCACCACCTCCGAGAAACGGATTCGGATCGTGGCCGGGAGCATTCTGAACTCCTTCTTTGCAAAGGTCCGGGTGATCCGCCCCGTTGAGGTCATGAGCTCCACGGAGGCCCTCTTCGCCCTGGCTCTTCTGGCCCTCGGACTGGTCCTTGTCTTCGCGCCGGAGACATCCTTCCTGCTGATCGGGCGGGTGGTCTGCGCGGTCGTGCTCATTTTCAGCATGATTCGGCTCCTCATGATTTCCACC
Organism: uncultured Clostridia bacterium; assembly: GCA_946620335.1. Classification (GTDB taxonomy): domain Bacteria; phylum Bacillota; class Clostridia; order Lachnospirales; family Lachnospiraceae; genus Chordicoccus. The sequence goes on along the minus strand of CAMONF010000294.1, from coordinate 491 downwards.
CGAGAAATGAACCCCACCCAGAAGCGCCGCCTGATCATCCTCTACATGCTCCTGCTCTGCGCATCTTCCGGCATCGGCACCAACCTGAGCCGGCTCACTTTGGTCACCGGCCTCATCGTGGGCGCCCTCTTCATCGGGATCGCCCTCATCCTCCTGGTCCGCCTGATCCGGACCCGGGAAATGACCCCCGCGAACGCAGCCCTCGGCATCCTCGCCCTCATCCTGGCGGCCATCGGCGTGGTCTGTGCCTCCGCCTCCGACCTTCTGGCCGGGCGGTCGGGAAGCCTGGGCTTTGTGCTGGTCCTCATTTCCCTGATCCTCTTCGTACACGCGGTCGTGCGGAACGCGGAGTTGCACGCGGGCGGACAGCTGTAAGCAATTGGGAATAAGAGGACGGAACTAAAATCAGGGACGAAACTGAAATCAGGGACGGTTCCTTTTCCAGTAAACTGGAAAAGGAACCGTCCCTGATTTCAGTTTCGTCCCTGAAG
>CAMONF010000293.1 GCA_946620335.1 uncultured Clostridia bacterium | reverse complement strand
TGAAATCAGGGAAGCCTCCTTTTCCCGCTTTTCAAACAAAACTGGGAATCAGGGACGCTTCCTATTCCCGCTTTTCAAAGAAAACTGGAAATCAGGGACGGTTCCTTTTCCCACTTTTCATGGAAAAGTGGGAAAAGGAACCGTCCCTGATTCCCAGTTTACAATTTCAAACAGCGATCAGCCGATCAGCCAGTCGTACATCTCCTGATACTGAAGCGCGGAATTCTTCCAGGAGAAGTCCTTCTCCATGCCGCGGGTGACGATGTCGTTCCATGCGGGCTTGGTGTCGTAGAAGATCTTCTCGGCATAGCGCACGGTGTTCATCATCTCATGGGCATTGTAGTTGGTGAAGGAGAAGCCTGTGCCGGTGCCCTCGTACTCGTTGTAGGGTTCGACCGTATCCTTGAGGCCGCCGGTCTCGCGGACGATCGGTACGCAGCCGTAGCGGAGGCTCATGAGCTGGCTCAGGCCGCAGGGCTCGAACTGGGAGGGCATAAGGAAGGCATCGCTGGCGGCGTAGATCTTGTGGGCCAGAGCCTCGTTGTAGTAGATCTGCGCGGAGACCTTGCCGTTGTACTTCCAGGCGAAGTGGCGGAACATGTTCTCGTAGCGCTCCTCGCCGGTGCCCAGGATGACGAACTGGACAGCGTCCTGGCACATCTCGTCCATGACGTAGGCGATGAGGTCGAAGCCCTTCTGGTCCGTCAGGCGGGAGACGATGCCGATGAGCATGACATCCGGATCAACGGTGAGGCCCAGCTCCTTCTGGAGGGCTTCCTTGTTCTTGGCCTTGCCCTCGATGACGCTCTTCACGTCGTAGTTGGCATAGATATTCTTGTCGATGGCCGGATTCCACTCTTCGTAGTCCAGGCCGTTGACGATGCCGCGGAGGCTGTTGGAACGGGCACGCATCAGGCCGTCGAGACCCTCGCCGTAGTAAGGCATCTTGATCTCTTCCGCGTAGGTATTGGAGACGGTGGTGATGGCGTCGGCATAGACCATGCCGCCCTTCAGCATATTGCCGTCACGATTGTACTCCAGCTTGTCCGGTGTGAAGTAGTAACCCGGCAGCCCGACGATGTCCTTCAGGGTCCTCACATCCCAGATGCCCTGGAACTTGAGGTTGTGGATGGTCATGACGGTCTTGATGCCCCGGTAGAACTCATTCTCCTGGAAGCTGCTGTTAAGATAAACCGGAATAAGGCCGGTCTGCCAGTCATGGCAGTGGATCAGGTCAGGTCTGTAGCCGATGGAGGGCAGGATGGAAAGGGCTGCCTTGTCGAAGAATGCGAAACGGCCGATGTCATAGGGCATACCGTCGTAAGGTCTGTCGCAGGTAAAGTAGTCCTGGTTGTCGATGAAGTAGTAATGAACGCCTTCGTACTCGCATTCCATGATGCCTACATAGTAGCTGTTCCAGTTGAAATCCATATAGAAGTGGGAATGATAAGTCAGCATGTCTTTCCACTTCTGCGGCATAAAGGAATACAGGGGCAGGATGACCCGGCAATCGTAGTATTCTTTATCCAGTGTCTTCGGAAGAGATCCGACAACGTCAGCCAGACCGCCGGTCTTGACAAAGGGAAGACATTCCGAAGCGACAAAAAGTATGTTCTTCATAATAAACCTCCACAGGCATTTTTCTATAACAGGCCCAACAGATTATCACCTGCATCCAGCGGGATTACGGCGCTGCCGTTCCCACACAGACTTTATTATATATCATAAGCTCTGAAATGTCACCATAACTTTCAGGTAATTCGTGAATCTTATCGTAAATATTGCATAAATAGGAAATGAAAGCCGCTCCCGCTTTCAACCCGCCGGCTTCATTCGCATGCGCTCCGTAGAGCCATGCCGGGGACTGCTCCCCCTGCATAGATGCCGCCCTTTCCGGCAACACCATTGCCCTGCCGCTCCGGCTTCCCGCCGGCGATCCTCGTCCGCACGCACGCCGCAAAATTCTGCCGGATACCGTTGCCGACAGAGCTGCCGCCTCAGAACTCTACCCGATACCGCTGCCGGCAAAGCTGCCGCCTCAGGCCCTGATCTTTTCCCGGAATACCCGGCCCATTTCCTTCATTTCCCGTGCGGAGGACAGGGTGTTGTCGGTGATCCGGGCGCCGCCCAGGAGCCTGGCCAGCTCCCGCACGGACTCCTCCGTGTCGAGGGGCTCGATCCGGGTGATGGCCGCCTCATCTGTCAGATCCTTGGTGATCCCGTAATGAGTATCCGCCATGGCCGCGATCTGGGGCAGGTGGGTGATGCAGAGGACCTGACGGGAAGCGGCGATGACCGCCATCTTCTCCGCCACCTTCTGGGCCGTCCGGCCGGAAATGCCGGTGTCCACCTCGTCGAAGATCAGCGTATCCGTCCTGTCGCCCTGGGCGAACATGGTCTTGATGCCAAGCATGATTCGCGAGAGCTCACCGCCGGAGACCACCTTGGTGAGGACCCTGAGGCTCTCGCCGGGGTTGGTGGCGATCATAAAGTCTACGGCATCACGCCCGTTCGGGGAAAAGCTTTCATTTTCCCGGAAAGAGACGTCAAAGTCAGAGCGGGCAAAGTTGAGGTCCTTCAGCTGCTTCATGACCTCAGTGGAAAAGACCGCCGCGGTCTCCTTTCGGGCCTTTGTCAACTCTGCAGAGAGGGAGGCGAGTTCGCCGGTGACGCGGTCCAGGGCCTTCTTGAGCCGGGCGCGGTCCTCCTCGTAATTCACGAGTTCCTCGAGAGCTCTCTCTTTCTCCTCCCGGGCCGCCAGAATGTCCTCGATGGTGCGGCCGTACTTGGCCTTCAGATGGTTGATGAGGTCAAGCCGCTCCTCGGTCTCCCGGAAAGTATCCTCCTCGAAGCTCAAGCCGTCGATGTAATCCGCCAGGGCCCGGTTGAAGTCGCCGAGAAGGTCCTCGATCTCCGAGACGGCGTTCAGCATCTCCACCGCGTCCGGATCATACTCGCAGATCCGGTCCAGCTCCCGAACGGCCAGGCCGATCTTCTCACCCGCGCCGTCATCGCTGTCATAGCCGGTGAGCGCATGGGCATGAACGGCGGATTCCACGATCCTCCGGGAATTCACCATACGCCGGTAGGCCTTCTCCAGCTCCTCGTCCTCGCCGGGCGAAAGCCGGGCCGCCTCGATCTCGTCCACCTCGAACTGGAGGAAAGAGATATTCCTGGCTCGCTCCTCGGCGCTCATATCGCCGCCGCCCAGCTTTTTGCGGATTTCCGCGTACTCCCTGTACTTGGCCGCCACTTTCGCCTTCGCATTTTCAATGGCAGAGCGCCCGTAGGCGTCGATGAGGGCCAGCTGGTGCTCGGGCCTCAAAAGCTTCTGGTGCTCGCTCTGCCCGTGGATGTCCAACAGCAGGGCACCCACTGCCCGCACGTCCCCTGCCGTCCGGGTCTCCCCGTTGATCCGGCATACGCTCCGGTTCCCCTGGAGCTTTCTGGAAATGAGAACAACGCCCTCTTCCGCCTCCACATCGAGCTCTGAAAGAGCCGAGAGGACCTCGGGATCATGCTCCTCAAAGACCAGTTCCACCAGGCCGTAAGGCGCATCTTCCCGCAACAGGTTCCGCGAGGCCTTCCCGCCCAGCGCCAGCGTGATGGAGTCGATAATGATGGATTTACCGGCACCTGTCTCGCCGGTCAGAATATTCAGCCCTTCCGTGAAATCCACGTCGATTTCCCGGATCAGGGCCAGATTCTTAATGTGAAGATTTCTCAGCATCTTCCCTACCTCTTCCTGAAATCTGCCGGATCTTCCTGGTGATCTCCGGCCCGTCCTCGGGTGTCCGGACCACCACCATGATGGTATCGTCGCCGGCTATACAGCCGACCACCTCGCGCCAGGCCAGGCTGTCCAGGGCCGCTGCCGCTGCCATAGCCATCCCCGAAACTGTCCTCAGCACAAGGATATTGCCGGCGCAGTCCGCGGAGACATAGGCATCCGCCAGCACCCGCTTGTACTTCTGGCTCAGGTCCGCGTTCTCCCCGCCTGCGATGGTGTAGTGCATCCGGCCGTTCCGGCCGGGGACCTTTCTGAGTTCCAGCTGGCGAATATCCCTGGAAACTGTCGCCTGGGTGACCGCAAAGCCGACTTCGTTGAGTTTTTCTGCCAGTTCTTCCTGTGTTTCGATTTCTTCCCGCTGAATAAGCTGCAGGATCTGTTCATGTCTTGCATTTTTCATTGGAAATCACCTCAGTCCGCCATTTTTTGTCTCAGCACCTCCAGGAAGCTGATATGGTTTATTTTTATGATCCTGGTCGTGAGCTCGGACCGCTCGATGTCGATCCGGTCTCCGGTCTGCATGGTCACCTCCTCGCCGCCGTCAAAGGTGGCGTCCACCTCGCTGATGCCGTCGGGGGTGTGCTCCATGCCTATTTCTACCGTCACCCGGTCGTGGGACGGCAGTATGATACTGCGGCTGTTCAGGGTGTGGGGCGCGATGGCCGTCATCACCGTGAGATTGGCCTCCGGCGCCACAATGGGGCCGCCGGCAGACAGGCTGTAGCCCGTAGAGCCGGTCGCCGTGGACAGGATGATGCCGTCCGCCTGGTAGGAGGTCAGGTAGGCATCGTTGACATAAACGGAGAACCTGACTACCCGCAGATGGCCGTGCCGCAGGATGACGACGTCGTTCAGGGCGATATCCTCCCCCACCAGCACGCCGTCCCGATAGACACTGCCCTTCAGCATCATGCGCTCCTCGATGGTATACCGGTCCGTCAGGAGCTTGTCCAGGGCTGAGTAGATCCCGTTCTTGTCCACCTCCGCCAGATAGCCGAGGGTGCCCAGGTTGATGCCCAGAAGGGGCAGCTGCCTGTCCACCACCTTCTTGGCTGTCCGCAGGACCGTGCCGTCTCCGCCAAGCACCAGGACGCACTCCGCGCCCTCCGGTATGTCGAGACCGTCGTCGGTCAGATAACACGTCCCGCCCCGGCTGGTCAGGTACTCGGATATTTTTTTTGAGAAATGACCGCCCACGTCCTTCAAGGGGTTCCTCAGAACCGCAAAATGCTTCATGTCTTCCCCCTTTCCGCCCCTCTCAGGGCTTGTCGAGCTCGTCGTGGGCCGCCGTCACGACGGATGGGATGTCAAGGCATACCGCCTCCCCGGCCGGCACATTTTTACCGAAATAAAACAGGTACTCAATGTTGCCCTCCGGCCCTCGGATCGGCGAATAGTCGAGCCCCAGGGGGGAGAATCCGATCTCGGCGGCATAGCTCGTCACACGTTCTATGACTTCCTCGTGGACGTGCCTGTCACGGACGACGCCGTGCTTGCCCACCTTTTCCCGGCCTGCCTCGAACTGCGGCTTGATGAGGGCCACTCCCCTGCCGGTCTCCGTGAGGAGCTCCCGCACAGGCATGAGGACCTTGGTGAGGGAGATAAAGCTCACGTCTATACTGGAAAAATCCGCCGCCACGCCGATATCCTCCGGCACCACATAGCGGATGTTGGTCTTCTCCATGCAGGTGACCCGGGGATCGTTCCGCAGCTTCCAGTCCAGCTGCCCGCGTCCCACGTCGATGGCGAACACATGGGCCGCCCCGTTCTGAAGCATGCAGTCGGTGAAGCCGCCGGTGGAGCTGCCCACGTCCAGGCAGGTCCGATCCTTCAGGTCCAGGGCGAAGGCAGTGACCGCCTTCTCCAGTTTGAGGCCGCCTCGGCTGACGTAGCGAAGCGTGGAACCTTTCAGGACAATGTCCACGGTCTCCTCAAAGGTGGCGCCGGCCTTGTCCTCACGCACGCCGTCCACGAAGACGATGCCGGACATGATGATGGCCTTGGCCTTCTCCCTGGAGGGGGCCAGGCCGCGCTCCGTCAGGAGCAGATCGAGCCGTTTCTTCATTCGAACGCCTCCTCCCCGCCGCCTTCCGTGATCTGTTTCATTTTCTTTTCCACCTGGTCGATGCGGCTGTTGACGTTCTTTAAGAGCTTCATGCCCTCCTCATAGATCCGAAAGGACTCCTCCAGCTCTATGTCGTCCCGTTCCAGGTTCTTCACCATCTCATCCAGCATCCGGAAGCTTTCCTCGATGGTTGGTGTCTTCTCATTTTCAGCCATTGTCCGTGACCTCCTTGACTTCTGTGATGAAGCTGCCGTCCCGCACCCGGATCCGCAGCAGGTCTCCGGGCCTTGCGTCGCCGATCCTCGAGACCGTATGTCCTTCCATATCCGAGACAAATGAAAACCCCTGACTGAGCCGCTCAAGGGGACTCAGCCCCCGGAAGCGCTCGGCCATGAGGGCAAGCGTCTGCCGTCTGGCCCTGATCAGGCCTTCCTCCCCGGCTGTCAGTCTCCCTGCCAGGTCTTCCGCCCGATCCCGGGCCCGCTCGATTTTCGCCGTGAGGAGCCGTTCCAGGGCAATCTCCGCCTCGGCCGCGCTCCGCCGCCGGTCCTTCATCCTGGCCTCCGGACTCATGGCCGCAAGACGTGCCGCGTAATAGCGGACGTCTCCCTTGGCCGCGCTGAGACGTCGCAGAAGGCTGTTGCTCAGATGCCGCTCATATCCCTTCAGGGTCTCCTCGAAGGCCCGGTAGTCAAAAACGGCCAGCTCGGCCGCCGCGGAGGGCGTCGGCGCCCTGAGATCCGCCACCAGATCAGAGATGGTGGTATCTGTCTGGTGTCCGACGGCAGAAATGACCGGTGTCCGGCACTCAAAGATGGCGTAAGCCACCTCCTCCTCGTTGAAGGCCCACAGGTCCTCCAGGGATCCGCCGCCGCGTCCCACGATGATGACGTCCACGCCAAAATCATCCAGCGCCCGGATTCCCCTGGCGATGGATGTCTTGGCCCCCTCGCCCTGGACCAGGGCCGGGTAGAGATAGAGCTGGACATAGGGATTGCGCCGGCTCGAAATAGTCTGAATATCGCGAATGGCCGCCCCCGTAGGCGCGGTCACTACTCCTATGCGTGTGGCGAATCTGGGAATGGGCTTCTTGTAGGCCTCATCGAACAGGCCCATCTCAGAGAGCTCCTTCTTGAGCGCCATATATTTTTCGTAGAGAAGACCGGCGCCAAGGGGCCGGATGCTGCGGGCATACAGCTGGTACCTGCCGTCCCGCTCGTAGACGTCCACGCTGCCGTCACAGACGACCCGGTCTCCGTCCTTCATGGGAAACGTCAGTCCGGTCCTTCGGCTGCCCGCGAACATGATGGCGGACAGGGCCCCCGTCTCATCCTTGAGGGAGAAATAAATGTGTCCGGAGGAATGGTACTTGCAGTTGGATACCTCCCCCTGGACAGAGATGGACGATAAGAGGACGTCCTGGCTGAACATCCCCTTCACATAGCGGTTGACCTGACCGACCGAATAGACCCGCTTCATGGCAGACGGGATATCTCTCCGAGGATCCCGTTGATGAAGGATGGGGAGCTGTCGCCGCCGTAGATCTTGGCCAGCTCCACCGCTTCGTTGATGGCGACACCCTCGGGAATCTTTTCGTCGAACTTCATTTCATAGACCGCCACCCGGAGGATGGCCAGGTCGCAGCTGGCGAAGCGGTTGGTCGTCCAGCCCTTGGCCTTCTCGTTCAGCATTTTGTCGATCTCCGGGATCCGCTCATGGACCGCCTCGTAGCGGGCGCTGAGAAATTCCTTCTCCTCCTCGCTGATGGGGTCCTCGATGTTGTCCAGGTACAGTGACACCTGCCCCGGCATCTCCTTCTCCGGGTTAAAGGCATAGATATAGATCATCTTGAAAAGATGTTCTCTTAATTTTCTTCTGCTGAGACTCAACTTTTATCTCCCGTATTCTCGTGATCCCGTAACGGGCAGCGGGCTCCCGCCCCTGCGCGCGGAAAATAAACACATTATCCCTTCGATAGGTCGCTCCGCACTCATCAGCCGTTCACGGGCAGCTCCCCGGGCAGGCATTTCCTGCCCCGGCTCATTGCCTTCGCGTAGATTATACACGACTCGGCCCCTTGTGATAAGCGGCCGGGTCATAATGGATTTATTATATTTTTGTTACGGCGCGGCCCCGCCCCTTGCCGGGATGCCCTGCATCCGCGCAGCAGGCGGCCGGATGGGCCCTGCGCTGGGCCAGGCGGCAAATCAGCTCTCGATTTCCGCGCCGACGCCGGTCACGCTGATGTTGACAGCGCCGACCTTGAGGCCGGTCATGCCCTCAATCGCGCTCTTGACCCGCTCCTGGACAGCGCAGCTGACCTCGGGAATGGCGTTGTCGAACTCGATGCTGATGACCAGGTCCACATTCACCACGCCCTCCTCGACGCTGATCCTCGCGCACTTGGACAGGGACTTGGCGCCCTTCTTGGGAAGGTTGTCATTGGTGATGCCGCCCGCCAGGGACGCAACGCCCTTGACTTCCGTGGCCGCCATGGCAGCTATGATGAGAACTACCTCATCCGCGACGCGCACGCTGCCGACGCCTTCCTCTTCCTTGATCGTATAGGTATTTCTGCTGTCAGCCATCTTCCTTACCTCCGACTGCTTGCTCGGCGGACTTTTCCGCCATGACCGGCTGTCGTGCCGGGAAGGCACCTCATCGGACCTCTTCCCGTCCCGCAGCCACAAATGCGCTGTGCCGGCGCATCCTCTGACTCTGTGCTGTTAGCGTTTTCCGCCTCAGGCGGTCTCCCCTTCGTCGTCCCAGCCGCCGAATTCGCTGAGACGCAGGCCCTTGTTTCTGTTCAATGTCATGCCTACGCTCCACTCGTGAGCGAAGAGGAGCAAGGGGTTGCCCTTCATATCCTGGACCTTCTTCATATCGCTGGTGCCTTCCAGGTGGTCGATGTCGATCTCCAGGGGATTCTCGATCCAGCGGATATACTCGTAGGGCAGGGTCTCCATACGGACCTCCACCTTGTACTCCGTCTCCAGGCGGAAGCGGAGAACGTCGAGCTGCAGAACACCGACGACGCCGACGATGATCTCCTCCATGCCGGAGCCCAGCTCCTGGAAGACCTGGATGGCGCCCTCCTGGGCGATCTCCTCGATGCCCTTGGTGAACTGCTTGCGCTTCATAGTGTCCACCTGGCGGACCCTGGCGAAGTGCTCCGGGGCGAAGGTGGGAATTCCTCCGAACTTAAAGTTCTGTCCCGGCATGCAGACCGTATCGCCGATGGAGTAGATGCCCGGATCGAAGACGCCGATGATGTCGCCCGCCCAGGCCTCGGAGACCACGTGGCGGTCGTCCGCCATCATCTGCTGGGGCTGGGAGAGCCTGGCCTTGCGGTTGCCCTGGACATGGAAGACTTCCATGTTGGCGTCGAAATGGCCGGAGACGATCCGCATGAAAGCCACGCGGTCCCGGTGGTTCTTGTTCATGTTGGCCTGGATCTTGAAGACGAAGGCCGAGAAATCATCCTTCAAAGGATCGATCATGCCCTGGTCGGAAAGCCTGGCCAGGGGGGAGGATGTCATTTTCAGGAAATGCTGGAGGAAGGTCTCCACACCGAAGTTGGTCAGCGCCGATCCGAAGAAGACGGGCGAAAGCCGGCCGTGACTCACGGCCTCCTGGTCGAAGTCCGCGGAAGCGCCGTCGAGGAGCTCGATCTCGCTCTCCAGCGTCTCCTGCTCATCCTCGCTCACGATTCCCTCCGCTGCCGCCTCCGCGATGGTCAGCTCGCGGATCTCACCTTCCTTGGTGCCCTTCTGGGTGTCGCTGAAAATGAGGACCTTCTCGCTGTGCCGGTCATAGACGCCCTTGAAGGCCTTGCCGGACCCGATGGGCCAGTTGATCGGGCAGCAGGGGATGCCCAGCCCGTTCTCGATCTCGTCCACCAGCTCGAAGGAATCCCTGGCTTCCCGGTCCATCTTATTGATGAAGGTGAAGATGGGGATGTGGCGTCTCGCGCATACCTTGAAGAGCTTTCTGGTCTGGGCCTCCACGCCCTTGGCGCCGTCGATGACCATGACGGCCGAATCTGCGGCCATGAGGGTCCGGTAGGTATCCTCGGAGAAGTCCTGGTGGCCAGGCGTATCCAGGATGTTGATGCAGAAATTGTCGTAGTTGAACTGAAGGACCGAACTGGTGACAGAGATACCTCTCTGCTTCTCGATCTCCATCCAGTCGGACACAGCGTGGCGGGCCGTGGCTTTTCCCTTGACCGATCCGGCCAGGTTGATGGCGCCGCCGTAAAGCAGGAACTTCTCCGTCAGCGTCGTCTTACCGGCATCCGGGTGGGAAATGATGGCGAATGTCCTTCGCTTTTCTATTTCATTCATATACTGTCTATTCCTTTCCTATTGCTTCTGTCTGTACGCGGTTCTTGCCGCTGTCTGATGTACCCGGCAGAAGCCATCAGGTCGGGTCCGAACGATCCATTGGTCTCATCCTCCCGGTCAGCCCGAGAGGCTGACGCAGCTGTTTGTATGCAGGCAGACCGACGTCCGCCTGTATTCGCGTTTCTTTAATCTGATAAAACAGGGTCTTAGCAGGATGCGCTGTCCACTTTCCGCAGGATGACCCTGTGAGGGCCGGCCGTATTGACAGCCGCGTAATATCCTTCGCCGATCTCGGGAAATGAAAAACATCCGTCTTTTGCGGCGCTTCCCAGATCCACGGTGAACCCTTCCCCGGTCCGCTTGAGATAGCTCTCAAGAAGGACCCAGTGCCGGTAAAAGAAGTCCTCCCGGTCCGCCGCTGCCAGGTAGGCGTCAAAAGTCTCCCGGTCAAGGATCCGGCGGGCGATCTTTTCGGTCTCCCGCCCCGTCCGCACCTGAACGTCCAGCCCCACCGCCTCCTCGGCGAAGGCGCAGGCGATGCAGCGCCCGGAGTGGCTGATATTGAAGCAGATCTCCGGGTGGTCCCTGAAATACGGTTTCCCATGAGGTCCCTCCGACCGAAGGAATTCCTCAGGCGGAATCTCATAATGGGCGGCTGCCGCCGCCACAGTCATCCGCCAGGCGGCCTGGCTCATGGCCCGGCCGTCGGTGCCTTCCGGAAGGAAGGCATAGCTGAGGAGGACCGTTGCCGGTCCCGCCTGCCCGTCCGGCTCTCTCATGCCTGGACAGCTTCGCCAAGCTTTGCGATGGCCGCGCGGATCCTGGCCAGGGAGGTATCCTTGCCGAGGATCTCCATGAGCTGGGTGGCGCCGCCGGGCGTCATGGCCTTGCCGGACACAGCCGTGCGGATGGGCCACATGACCTGCCCGTTCTTCAGGCCGTTCTCAGCGGCGAACTGCTGCAGGAACGCGTAAAGGGCGTCGTTGCTGTAGTCCTCGCAGGCCTCAAGGGCGGGCAGGACCTTGGTCAGGACCTCCAGGGACAGGGCCGGGGTGGTCTTCATTTTCTTGTGGGTGTACATGGAGACGTCGTACTCCGGCACGGTCTCGAAGAAGGCGAGGAGCTCCGGAATGTCGCAGAAGGTCTCGATCCGGCTCTTGGCCAGGTCGGCAAGGGCCTTCTTGTCGGCGATGGAGGGAGCCGCCTGCTCCACATAAGGCATAGCCTTCTCGTAGTAAGCCTCATCGTCCATGCGCTTAATGTACTCGCCGTTCATCCAGCGGAGCTTGCCGATGTCGAAGACGGCCGGGGACTTGTTGATCTTGAGGTAGTCGAACTTTTCGATCAGCTCCTCTAAGGAGAGGATCTCGCTGTTGCCCTCCGGGCTCCAGCCGAGCAGGGCCACGTAGTTGACGATGGCCTCCGGGAGGAAGCCCTGGTCCAGCAGGTCCTCGAAGGAAGAGTGGCCGCTGCGCTTGGACAGCTTCTGGTGGTGCTCGTCGGTGATCAGCGGGCAGTGGACATATACCGGGACCTCCCAGCCGAAGGCGTCATAGAGAAGGTTGTACTTGGGGCTTGAGGCCAGGTATTCATTTCCGCGGACCACGTGGGTGATGCCCATGGTGTGGTCTTCGATGACGTTGGCGAAATTGTAGGTGGGGAAGCCGTCCGACTTGATGAGGATCATGTCGTCGAGCTCGGCGTTGTCCACGGTGATGTCGCCGTAGTTCACGTCATGGAAGGTCGTGGTGCCTTCGCGGGGCACATTGAGGCGGATGACGTGGGGCACGCCGGCAGCCAGCTTCTCAGCGATCTCTTCCTTGCTGAGGCTCAGGCAGTGCTTGTCGTACATGGCGAATTCCTTGTCGCCGGCGTTGGTCTTCAGGGACTCCAGGCGCTCCTTGGTGCAGAAGCAGTAGTAGGCGTTGCCCTGCTCGATGAGCTGCTCCGCGTACTTCTGGTAGATGCCCATGCGGCAGCGGTCGGACTG
>CAMONF010000292.1 GCA_946620335.1 uncultured Clostridia bacterium | reverse complement strand
TCTGGGCGCAGCCGTAGAGGGAGAGGGTGAGGACACCTGTCAGAAGAAATGCCACTAATCTTTTCATTTTAGTCTCCTTTGAGAAAGGAACGGCGGGCAAGCGGCGCCTGCGTTCCTTTGGGTATCTGAATAGTATTAGATATTATATCAAACTATGGGGGAAATGGGAATCAGGGACGGTTCCTTTTCCCACTTTTCATTCTATGAAAAGTGGGAAAAGGAACCGTCCCTGATTCCCATTTTCTCCCTTACCGAAGCACCTTCTCGTGCAGGAACCGACCCACCGCTGTGATGATCGGCCCCAGGGCGAAGACCATGATGACGGCGCCCGGTGTGGGGATGCCGCCGCAGAGCATGCCGATGACGATGGTCAGCCCGTCCCAGGCCATGCGGACGAACATGAAGGGGACTTTGGGAAAGAGGCGGGAGAGGAGAGTGGCGTCCGCGTCAAAAGGCGCCACGCCCATGTCGGCATTCATGTAGGTGGCAGCGCTCACGATAAAGCAGGCCAGAGCGACGGCGAAAATGACAGCCCGCACCGGAAACTCCGTAAAGACAGCCTCCGGCAGGACGCGTCCCCAGAGCCACCGGAAGAAGTCGGCGACGTAGCCGATTCCTACCATGTTGGCCAGGGTGCCGAGCCCGATCTGGTCCCGCCCCGTGAGAATCACCGGAATAAAGAGAAAGACGTTCAGCAGGAGCTGCCAGTTGCCGAAGGTCATATGAAGGCGGTCCGAGACGCTGACGTTCATGAAGGTGAAGGGGTCGGTGCCCAGATTGCACTCGATGAGGAAGGCGAGGAAGAAGCCCATGCCGAAGACGGCGCCCAGGCAGAGGGCGATGTTGCGGCTGTGGGCCTTGTCGAGCTTGAAATGGTTGAGGAGGGTCTTCATTTTTCAATCCTTTCATATAACACATATCTCCGCGGGAGGCGGATCGTGACAGGCATGGATTATAGCACCTGCCTTTCATAATAGCAACCGCGCAAAAGGAAAGATGACGACAGTGAATGGGAAGAAATGCATGGGAATCTGCGGCCTGTTACTTTGGAAATCTGCTTTTCCTGCCCTTAAAAATGGTCATATTAACGGCTTCCCGGGACAATCGGTCGTGGGATTTGTCTAATAGGACGGAAAAGTGCCTGCCCCGGTCTTTTCTTACCTCCCCGTTCTGATGTATAATATAAGAAGCATTCTGCCGGCCCCCGCGGGGCCGTATCATTGGAGGAAGTGCCATGTATACACTGGAAAATGAATACCTCAAGATATCTGCCGCCGCCCACGGCGCCGAGCTCAAGTCCATTGTCCTCAAGGAGAGCGGGCGGGAGTGTCTCTGGCAGGCCGACCCGGCCTACTGGGGCCGCAGCGCGCCGGTCCTCTTCCCGCTGGTAGGCGCCTACAGGGACAACACCTCCCTCTATGACGGCAAGGCTTACCACATGGGCCAGCACGGCTTCGCCCGCGACAGTGTCTTCACGCTGGTTTCTCAGACAGAGGACACCCTGGTCTTTTCCATGACGGAAAATGAAACCACTCTGGAAAAATACCCCTTCGCCTTCGAACTCATCATCACCTACCGCCTCTGCGGCCGCAGCATCGAGGTGACCTGGACCGTGAAGAGCCGGGACACCCGGCCCATCTACTTCTCCATCGGCGCCCATCCGGCCTTCAACTGCGGCATGAGCGGCTATAAGCTCGGTTTTGAATCCGACAAGCCCCTCACGGTGGGCATTCTGGAGAAGGGCGTGCTCACTGAGCGGACCAAGACCCTGGTCCCTGTGGATGGCACCTATCCCATTACGCCGGACCTCTTCGACGAGGACGCCCTGGTCCTGGAGAACGGCCAGGTCCATGAGGTGAGGATCCTGGATCCGGAGGGCGGGCTCGTCGCAGCCGTGAAGGCTGACGCGCCGGTCTTCGGCATCTGGTCGCCGGTGGGCAAGGCAGCTCCCTTCGTCTGCCTGGAGCCCTGGTACGGCCGGGCCGACCGGGCGGATTTCAACCAGAAAATCGAGGAGAGGGAGTGGGGCAACACATTGTTGCCCGGAGAGACCTTCGAAAAGAGCTATCTGATCAGCTTCTAAGTCTCCCGGACGGAAAGGAGTCCTATGGCCAACATCATCGATTACGTGGCATGGCGGGGCGACCTGTCCTTTGCCGAGAGACCCTTCAACGATGTGGATAACCTGATCCTGTCGGAGCTGGCTTACTCCGACTTCAAGGGAATCGTCAGGGATATGCCGGTTCCCCTGGACGACTGCTGGGCCCTTTACAGCGCTGAAGGCCGCGACCAGTCGGGCCTGGCCTGCAATCCCAGGCCCTTGCTTGAGGTCTGCGCCGGCAGCCGGCGGTTCGGACGGATCCTGGTGCACCATTTCGCGGACATATTTGACCACGAGGATGTCCGGCAGTTCGGCGCCATGACTTTTCTTCTGGAGGACGGGACCATATACGTCGCTTTCCGGGGAACGGACACGACCATGGCGGGCTGGCGTGAGGATCTGAATTTCTCCTATATGATGGCCACCCCTGCCCAGCTGGATGCGGTCAGCTATCTGAACAGCATCTGCGCATCCACCAGCTGCCCCGTCCGGATCGGCGGGCATTCCAAGGGCGGGAACCTGGCTATGTTCGCCGCCGCCTTCTGCAAGGCGGCCTACAAGGAGCGGTTCCTCCAGGTCTATTCCAATGACGGGCCGGGCTTCAACGATATCGTCGCCTCCAGCGACAACTATCAGGGGAGCCTTGACAAGGTCAGGCTGATCATACCGGACGGATCCGTCGTAGGCATCCTGCTCTCGAACAAGCAGGACAAGCTTGTGGTCCAGAGCACCGGCAAAGACCCCGCGGCCCAGCACATCCCCTTCAGCTGGCAGGTGACCCGGGACGGCTTCGTGGAGGCGGACCGGCAGTCCTCGGCCAGCCTCTTCCTGGACAAGACCCTGGATGAGTGGCTCGAGAATCTGACCAGCGAGGAGAAGTCCTGTTTCGTCTCGGCTATCTTTGACGCCCTGGACGATTCAGGCGTCCGCAGCCTCGAGGACCTGCGCTATGACAAGTGGAAGACCTACAACGCAGTGCTGAAAGCCATGGGCGATATGGCGCCGGAGCAGAAGGATACTGTCAAAGGCGTCTTGCGCCGCCTGGCCCAGGCGAGCCGGGACGTCATCTGGGATGAGGCAAAGTCCAGGTTCTTAAGGCGCGGCGAGGAAGACAAGCCGGTCCAGGCTTGATCATAGGAAAAGCACATTTTCTGCACCCTTGAGGAGGGGGAAGCAAAGCTGCCCCTGTTTTGGGGGCTGCCAGTTTCAATATAAAGAAAGGACGGTGGAAAATGAAACCACAGAAGAACCGCATGGTCAATGACTGGGATTTTGTACCGGATCCGGACTATGTGCCGGAGGACGAGGAGAAGGCCAAGCTCATCCTTCAGCTGGGCAGTATGATCACGGACCGTTATCTGGTCAAGTATTCCCGGACCATGTCCTACGACGATCCGGAATACTGGATGCTGGACGAGGTCCTGACCAAGGAGGAGGCCAAAGTCATGCTGTCATTTAAAAAGACACGCGTGAACACGGAACTCTCCGACATCGCAAAGCGGAACAACATGACTGAGGAGCATGCCCGGGAGGTCATCCAGCACCTCATGTGGATCGGTCTCGTGGAGTGCAACCGCGAGACGCCGGACAAGCACCTGGTCTACAACGTGCCCATCTTCGTGCCCGGCAGCGCCGAGTTCATGATGATCAACACGGAGCTGGTCAAGGAGCATCCCAAGCTGGCCACCTTCTTCAACCTCATGACTCAGATGCCGCTGGAGGGCGTGACGCCCATGGTGCCTCTGGGAGGCGCCGGCATCGGCATGCACGTCATCCCGGTGGAGAAGGCCATCGAGCACGAGAACCGGTCTGTGAGCGTGGAGCACCTGTCCCACTGGCTCAGCAAGTATGACAAATTCTCGGTGGGCGTCTGCACCTGCCGCCGCCAGCAGACCATGCGCGGCGAGGGCTCAGGCGATATCGAGGACAATTTCTGCATCGGTGTGGGCGACCTGGCTGAGTACATGGTCCTGCGCGGCGTCGGCCATTACCGGTCCTACGAGTACGTGCTGGAGACGCTGGAGAGGGCGGAGCGCCACGGCTACGTCCACCAGATCACCAACATCGACGGCGATGACAAGATCGTCGGTATCTGCAACTGCGCGGCGGGCGTCTGCAACGCGATTCGGATCGCCGAGCTTTACAACACCCCCAACATGGTCCGCTCCGCTTACCGGGCCCATGTGGACAAGAACAAGTGCGCCGCCTGCGGCAAGTGCGTAGAAGTATGTCCGGTCGGCGCGGCCAAGCTCGGCCAGCGCCTCTGCACCAAGGAAGGTCCGGTGGTCTATCCCAAGACTCTGCTGCCGGATGAGACCCCCTGGAGCGCCGACAACTGGAACGTCAATTACCGGGAGGACGCCAAGATCCACGTCTATGAGACCGGCACCGCACCCTGCAAGGCGGCATGTCCGGCCCACCTGCCCATCCAGGGCTATGTCCGGCTGGCCAAGGAAGGCCGCTACATGGATGCTCTGAAGCTGATCAAGCAGGACAACCCCTTCCCGGCAGTCTGCGGCGCCATCTGCAACCGCCGCTGCGAGGACGCCTGCACCCGCGGCACCGTGGACTCCCCCGTGGCGATCGATGAAATCAAGAAGTTCATCGCGGCCCAGGAGCTCCACGCGGACAAGCGCTATGTGCCCATCTGCGAGAAACCCGGCGGTGTAGAGCGCTTCTGGGGCGACCAGTTCAAGATCGCCGTCATCGGCGCAGGCCCGGCCGGTATGAGCTGCGCCTACTACCTGCGGGAAATGGGCTACACCGTCACCGTCTTCGAGAAGGAGAGCCGCGCCGGCGGCATGCTCATGAATGGCATTCCGACCTTCCGCCTGGAGAAGGACGTTATTGAGGCGGAAATCGACGTTCTCCGCCTCATGGGTGTAGATTTCCGCTTTGGCGTGGAGATCGGCAAGGACAAGACCATCCAGGACCTCCGCGACGAGGGCTACAAGGGCTTCTACCTGGCCATCGGCGCCCAGGGCGGCCGTCTGGCCGGCGTGCCCGGCGAGGATGCCGAGGGCGTCCAGACCGGTGTTGATTTCCTGCGAAAGATCAACCTGGACAATACCATCCGCTTAGGCGGCGACGTGGTCGTGGTCGGCGGCGGCAACGTGGCCGTGGACGTGGCCAGAACGGCTGTCCGGGCCACGGAGGGCAAAGTCACCATGCTCTGCCTCGAGCAGCCCGAAGAAATGCCGGCGGCAAAGGACGAGGTAGAGGACGCCCGGGCGGAGGGCATCGAAGTCTTGAACGGCTGGGGCCCCAAGGAGATCCTTACCGAGAACGGCCGTGTGACGGGTGTCATTTTCAAGAAGTGCGTCTCCGTATTTGACAAGGACCACCGCTTCCATCCTGTTTACGATGAAAATGAGACCATCACCATCCCCTGCACCGACGTGCTCCAGTCCATCGGCCAGTCCGTCCTCTGGGGCGATCTGCTGCAGGGCGAGGACGTGAAGCTGAACCGCAACGGAACGGTCCAGGCGGATCCGGTGACCTACCAGACCTCCGTCAAGGACATTTTCGTCGGCGGCGACGTCTACACAGGACCCAAATTCGCTATCGACGCCATCGCGGCGGGCAGGAAGGGCGCTGACTCCCTGAACCGCTTCGTGCATCCCGGCAACTCCCTGACCATCGGCAGAGACCTCCGGGAATTCAAGGAGCTGGACAAGAACAACATCGCCATCGACCGCTACGACGCCTCCCCGCGGCAGGTCCCGGGTTCCAGGAGACTGGATCCGCGCCACCGTTTCGAGGATGCAAGGCTCGCCTTTACCGAGGAGCAGGTCAAGATCGAAGCCTCCCGGTGCCTGAGCTGCGGACGCACGGAGGTGGACGAGAACCGCTGCATCGGCTGCGGTCTCTGCACCACACGCTGCGAGTTCGACGCCATTCACCTTATGAGGGATCTGCCGCACGCCAGCGACATGTATAAGTCCGAGGACAAGCTCAAGGCCATCGCGCCTTACGCGGCCCAGAGAGAGATCAAGATCCTGAAGAAGAAAGCCGGCGAACTTA
The DNA here is from genome assembly GCA_946620335.1 of uncultured Clostridia bacterium. Lineage (GTDB taxonomy): Bacteria > Bacillota > Clostridia > Lachnospirales > Lachnospiraceae > Chordicoccus. Next base: position 12,387 of record CAMONF010000292.1, on the reverse strand, counting down.
AGTCCGGCATCGCGAAGATGAAGAAATAATGACACGAAGCTGAGGAAGCGTGACCTGGAAAGCCGGAGACACTGGGCCCGGCTCTGCGGGAAAAGCGGCTGCAGCTGAGTCAGGAACGCATCCGCGATGTGTCGGAAGCCACTGTGTCCGGTCCCGCGGGAAAAGCAGACCTGAGAGCGCGCGGGGCCGGCATTATGCCGGGCGGAGGGCGAGAAATGAATTCATTTTCCGAGAAGGAGAAGGCAAGCCTGCGGCGGGAAAAAATCGCGGCCAGGAATTCCCTGACGGAGGAGGAGCGGAGAGAGAAGTCTTCGGCCATCTGCCGGCGGATCCTGACGCTGCCTGCCTTCCGCGAAGCGCAGACGGTGATGATCTACCGGGGCGTGAGCGGGGAGGTCTGGCTGGATGAACTTGCTTCCCTTGCGCCGGACAAACGCTACGTATATCCGCGCTGCCTGGCGGGACGGGAGATGGAAGCGCTGACTCCTTCGGATGAGAGCGCCTGGCGGACCGGACCTTTCCGGATCCCGGAGCCGGACCCGGACCGGTCGGAGAAGGTCGAGCCGCAGGACATAGACCTTGTGCTGTGCCCCTGCACCGCGTTCGACGCCGCCGGAGGAAGGCTCGGCATGGGCGGCGGTTATTACGACAGGTTCCTGCCCCGCTGCACGCGTGCAGCCGTCATTGCTGTGGCCTTTGAAGTTCAGCGGACTGACCGCGTACCGGCAGAGCCTTGGGACCGGAAGCCCGATGCAGTCATTACGGAGGCAACGTGAGTCGCTGCCGCCCCGAAAAAAGGCCCAAAGCCGGAGCTCTGCCGGGCGATGAACATCGGCCTGCATGTTGCCGAACGGCAGCCAAACAGACAGTATTGTATTGATTTTTATCGCGGGAAGCCTGCCTGGGCAGAACTTCCCGCGAAGAAAATACTACCAGGTAACCCCAAGACCATATACCACGAAAGGAACTGATGAGAATGAGTGAAAAGCTTATGGACACCTGCATCGAGAAGGGCCCCATCACTGATGAACTGCTCGAGAAGATGAACGAGTGGTTCCGCGCCGCCAACTACCTGTCGGCCGGCCAGCTCTATCTTCTGGAGAACCCCCTCCTCAAGAAGCCGCTGACCCTTGACATGGTCAAGAAGAAGATCGTCGGCCACTGGGGCACCGTGCCCGGCCAGAACTTCGTCTACACCCACTTGAACCGCGTCATCAAGCGCTATGATCTGGACATGATCCTCCTGTCCGGCCCCGGCCACGGCGGGAATTTCTTTATCGCCAACACCTACATGGAAGGCTCCTACAGCGAGGTCTATCCCAACATCAGCGAGGATGAGGCCGGCATGCAGAAGCTCTTCAAGCAGTTCTCCTTCCCGGGCGGCGTGCCCAGCCACTGCGCTCCCGAGACGCCCGGCTCCATCAACGAAGGCGGCGAGCTCGGCTACTCCATCGCCCACGGCTTCGGCGCTGTCTTTGACAACCCGACCCTGATCGCTGCTGTGACGGTCGGCGACGGCGAGGCTGAGACCGGCCCGCTGGCCACCTCCTGGCAGAGCAACAAGTTCCTGAACCCGGTCACCGACGGCGCTGTCCTGCCGATCCTTCACCTGAACGGCTACAAGATCGCCAACCCGACCATCTTCGCCCGCATGTCCCACCAGGAAATCACCGACTTCTTCCACGGCTGCGGTTGGGAGCCCTACTTCGTCGAGGGCGATGACCCCATGACCATGCACCGCAAGATGGCGGAGACCATGGACGAGGTCATTGAGAAGATCCAGGCCATCCAGAAGAACGCCCGGGAAAATAACGACACTACCCGCCCGGTATGGCCCATGATCGTCCTCCGCACCCCCAAGGGCTGGACCGGTCCCAAGTTCGTCGACGGCGAGCGTGTGGAAGGCTACTGGAGAGCCCACCAGGTCCCGATCATGATGGACAAGCCCGAAGAGCACCTGAAGGTCCTCACCGAGTGGCTGAAGAGCTATCACGCCGAGGAACTCTTCGACGAGAACGGAAAGCTTCTCCCCGAGATCAAGGCCCTGGCTCCCGTGGGCGACGCCCGCCTCGGCGCCAACCCCCACGCCAACGGCGGCAAGCTCCTCCGCGACCTGAGAATGCCCGACTTCCGCGACTATGCGGTGGAAGTGACCGAGCACGGCGGCAAGGACGGTCAGGACATGATCGAGCTGGGCAAGTTCGTCCGCGATATCTTCAAGCTCAACGAGGATGCCCGCAACTTCCGCATCTTCGGACCGGATGAGACCACCTCCAACCGCCTGAACGCCGTCTTTGAGGTGGAGAACCGCGACTGGAACTCCGCGACGCTGGACATCGACGACCATCTGGCAGCGGACGGCCGCGTCATGGACTCCATGCTCTCCGAGCACATGTGCGAGGGCTGGTTGGAAGGCTATCTGCTGACCGGACGCCACGGCTTCTTCGCCACCTACGAGGCCTTCGCCCGCATCATCGACTCCATGGCCGCCCAGCACGCCAAGTGGCTCAAGGTCTGCAACCAGCTGCCCTGGAGAGAGGAGATCTCTTCTCTCAACCTCATCATGGCCTCCACCGTCTGGCAGCAGGACCACAACGGTTTCACCCACCAGGATCCGGGCTTCATGGACCACATCGCCAACAAGAAGGCAGACGTCGTCCGCCTCTACCTGCCGCCCGATGCCAACTGCCTCCTGTCCACCTTTGACCACTGCATCCGCAGCCGCAACTACGTCAACGTGATCGTGGCCTCCAAGCATCCGCGTCCCCAGTGGCTGACCATGGACGAAGCCATCCGCCACTGCACGCAGGGCATCGGTATCTGGGACTGGGCCTCCAACGATCAGGGTGTCGAGCCCGACATCGTCTTCGCCTGCGCCGGTGAGACCCCGACCCTGGAAGCCCTGGCGGCTGTCTCCATCCTCAACGAGGAGCTGCCGGACGTGAAGATCCGCTTCATCAACGTGGTGGACCTCTTCAAGCTCCAGCCGCGCAACGAGCACCCGCACGGCCTGTCCGATGCAGATTATGACCTGCTCTTCACCACCGACAAGCCGGTCATCTTCGCCTTCCACGGTTACACCAGCCTGGTCCACGAGCTGACCTACCGCCGCCACAACAACCGCATGATGCACGTCCGCGGCTACAAGGAGGAGGGCACCATCACGACGCCCTTCGACGTGCGCGTCCAGAACGATATCGACCGCTTCCACCTGGTCATCGAGGCCCTCCGCCACCTGCCGCAGCTCGGCAACCGCGGCGCCTACCTCTACCAGAAGATGCGCAACAAGCTGGTCGAGCACAAGCAGTACATCCACGAGTACGGCATGGACCTTCCCGAGGTCGCCGGCTGGAAGTGGGAGCGCTGAGCAGGCAGTCCCTTCGATGGGTTAAATGAAATCAAAAGGCAGGGGCCGGACCATCCGGCCTCTGCTAAAACACGACAGAGACCGGACGTTCCGGTATCTGATCCAAAACGACAGACTTAAGGCCGGACGTTCCGGCCTCTGAATAATTGAGACAGGGAGGGACCGGGTTTTCTGGCCCCTTTTCCTGTACATGGCCGGGAAGGCAGGTGATCCGATGGCGAAGGCGACCGTGACGGAGCAAAAGCTCAGATATCTTGAATATATCAGCCGGGAAAATGAATTCCAGCACCACACCGCCGAGGAGGAGGACAATCTCTACGCCCTCCTGCAGGCCGGCGACATGCGGGCCGTGGAGCTGGCTGAGAAGATCCATCTGTCCGGCAGGAACGGCCATCTGTCCGATGACCCGGTCAGGAACGCCAAGTATCTGTTCGTCTCCACCGTGACAGTGGCGTGCAGAGCGGCCATCTCGGGCGGCCTGCCGGATGAGCGGGCTTTCAATATCAGCGACCTCTTCATACAGAGGATGGACCTCCTCACCACTGTGGACCAGGTCGACGCCTTGTATCGGGAAATGTTCTCATTTTACACAAGAGAGATGGCGGGACTTGCCAAGGGGAAAAACTATTCCAGGAACGTTCAGAGGTGCCTTGACTATATTTACCACCATCTTCACACCCGGATCCTGGTGACGGATTTGGCGGAGGAGACGGGGCTGAACGCCTCCTACCTGTCCACCCTCTTCAAGCAGGAGACGGGGATGAGCATCTCGGAATACATAGCGGACAAGCGGCTGGAGGCTGCGCGCAATATGCTACGATTTTCCGACTACTCCCTCGCGGAAATCAGCGAAATTCTGGCTTACAGCTCCCAGAGTCATTTTACCAGGGCCTTCAAGGAGGCCATGGGTATCACGCCTCTCCGGTACAGGAACAGTTACGGCGGGCAGGACGGCAGTTGGGAGCAGGCGGATATGGGGAAGAAATGAATTCCGGCCAGAGAGACAAATCGACTGCAGCTTTGTTCTAATGTGAACGGTCTTCTGTTCAGGCACAGGGTTATGGTATAATCAGAATTCAGAGAAGCAGCAGAGAATCCGGAATTCGGATATTGGGAAGGACAATGGGGGAAATGGCCGTGATTTCGATTGCTATCGTGGAAGACGATCCTGCCTGTATGGAGCAGCTTGCCGACTATATCCAGCGTTTTCGAGCGGAGAAGGGCATTTCTGTCCGGATAACACAGTTCCAGGACGGGGAGGATATCTCGGAGGAGTATCATCCCGGGTTCGATATAATTCTCATGGATATTCAGATGCGGTTCAGGGATGGCATGACGGCGGCCAGGATGATTCGGGAGAAGGATTCGTCTGTCATCATCATATTTATTACGAGCCTTGCCGGCTACGCCATCCAGGGGTATGAAGTGGAGGCGCTGGATTATATCCTGAAGCCCCTCACGTACGACATGTTCTTCCGAAAAATGGAGCGGGCCATGAGGCATCTGAAAACGGACAGGGACGATTACCTGGTCGTGAACGCAGGGGAGGAGGGAAGCGTACGCCTGAAGCTTTCGGATATCTGCTACATCGAGTCCAGGAGCCACGTCATGGACTTTCATACGCCGGAACGGGTGTATACCGCCCGGGGTCGGCTCGAGGACCTGGAGACGAGCCTTGCGGACAAGGGGTTTTTCCGCTGCAACCGGGGCTACCTTATCAACCTCTGCCAGGTCGATGGCGTGCGCAGGGACTGTGTGCTCGTGGCCGGAGACCTTCTGCCGATCAGCCGCAGGCGGAAAGCGGAGCTCATGCAGAGGCTGGCTGAGATCCTGTGAGAGGGGGTATACCAATGATATCTGAACTGCCGCCTTCGGCGCCAGGTTTGTACTGGTTGTTGGCATATTCCCTGGCGGCCATCTCTTACAGTCTGGCAGGACCGCCGGTCGATCACCGGCGCCGCCGCTGGCTGATCTGTCTTTTGATCCTGGCCGTCAATATCTGGATCCAGATCGTTACCGACAAAGGATATGCGCTGTGGTATATTCCGGGACTTTTCCTGGCAATTCTGTGCGCCTACGCCATGCTTGCGGTATCGAGCGGGTATCCGAGGAATGAATGCATTTTTCTGACCATGAATGCCTTTCTGCTCGGGGAGTTCACGGGCGGACTTTTCTGGCAGTTCGTTTTGTATCTGGACAGCTGTTTTCCCGGAATGCGGGGCAGGAGAGTGGAGCTGACCTGTTTTGCTGTTACGGCTGTGGTGGTGTACGGCACAGCATATCTCGTGGAAAAACGATTTTCTTCCAGGGACATACTGCCGCAGTTCACGCGCAAGTCCCTGCTGGCAGTCTTTTTCATGACGCTGAGTGTCTTCCTTTTCAGCAATATTTCCAATGTATTCCAGAATACCCCCTTCTCCGGCCACTCCTCCTTTCAGATGAACCTGATTCGGATGCTGGTGGACGCCGGAGGCTTGATTCTTCTGGGCTTCTGGCGGATGAGCCGGATTAGCCTGGCCCTGGAGACCGAGACGGAAAAGCTCCGCAGCCTTATGGACGCCCAGTATGCCAGCTATAAGCTGTCTGAGCAGAGCATGGAGCTGATCCATCAGAAGTATCATGACTTGAAGCACCAGATCGCCTGGCTCCGGGAAGAGTCGAGGGATGAGGAAAAGAAGTCTTACCTGGACAATATGGAGGCGGAAATCCGGTCCTTTGAGGCGATCGCCGATACCGGCAACCACGTGATGGACACGATCGTTGCCGTCAAGACCCTTCAATGTCAGCAGAAGAATATTCGGCTGACCGTCAACGCCGACGGGCGGCTCCTGGATTTCATGTCCGCCCAGGATCTGAGCACCCTTTTGGGCAATCTTCTGGACAACGCCATCGAGAGCACGGACAAGGTGACAGATCCCGGTCAGCGGTGGATCGAGGTCAGCCTCACAAAAAAGAAGGGCTTTGTCTGTCTTGAGACCGGCAATCACTATACGGGTGCAATCAGCTTTAAAGACGGGGTGCCGGTCACGACCAAGGGGGACGTGCGGTACCACGGATACGGCACCCGGAGCATCCGGATGATCGCGGAAGCCTACGAGGGGACCGCACGATTTACAGCCGAGGACGGCTGGTTCAGGACTATGATCCTCTTCAGTCGTGAGGATGTGTAAAAAAATCTGTCGGCAGGCAGGAGACTTTGGAAAGATATACCCCAAAGCTCCTGCCTGCCGGTTTTAATTTGCGTCAAAATAACTACCATTCGGGTCCTGTCTCTACCGGGTTTCGTGCATATGATAAAATATTCTCCGTCCATAATACAATCAGCAGGCGAAGGCCTGCGGGAGAGGAGGAGTTATGAAAGGTCCTAAACCATCTGTAATGCGTGGTCTTATGTCGATCAGCGCGGCTCTGCTGGCTGTCTGCGTAGGCACCGGGAGCATTACCTCGGCCAGAGCGAGCTTTATCAACAGCCGTCTGGGGACGTCCAACTACAAGGTAATTAAGCATGATTCTGACAACGATGGAATTTATTTTGATTCCGAGTTCTCATCTCTGGAGGATCTGACCAAGAGCCTGCAGGATGTGGCGGTCGAGCTGGCATCCGAAGGCGCCGTTCTTCTGAAAAATGAGAACAATGGTCTTCCGGTCGACAAGAACAGCGAGAAGGTCACCCTCTGGGGCCTCAATTCCCAGGAGCCCGTTCTCGGCGGTCTCGTTGGCTCTTCCGTGGCCTACGATCCCTCTACCGGCCAGAAGGCCTACGGCATCGAAGAAGCACTTCAGGAGAAGGGCTTCACCGTGAACAAGGATATGATGGATTTCTATAACGGCGATGCCGTCGCATCTTACCGCATGAGATCCCAGTTCTTTGGCCAGGAGGTGCCGGGACACGCTCTGTCTCCCGTCTTCTGGAACATGCCCGTCAACGTGACCGAGTATTTCGTAGGTGAAGCGCCCGCTTCCCTCTACTCTGATTCTCTGCTGGCCTCCGCGGACGACTCTGTCGCCCTGGTCGTGATCTCCCGCGACAACTCCGAGGCTGCCGACTATCATCCGACCATGGTCAACACCACAGAGGGTGACAGCTTCGAGCGTCCGCTGGCTCTGTCCCAGTACGAGCGCGATATGATCGGGCTGGCCAAGGCTCACTCCACCAGAGTGGTCGTCCTCATCAACACCGACAGCCCCATGGAGATCGGCGAGCTCAAGGCGGATCCGGAAGTTGATTCCATCCTCTGGATCGGCGAGCCCGGCATGTACGGTATGCTCGGCGTGGCCGACGTCATCGCCGGCGACGTGAACCCCTCCGGTCGCCTGGCCGACACCTATGCTGCCAACGCCATGTCCAACCCGGCTATGGCCAACTTCGGCGTCTACCTCTATGACGTGGCCACCGTCATGCCTGACTCTCCGCTCACTGAGCCGAACAGAGGCGACTGGTTCGTCGTTGAGACCGAAGGCATTTACGTCGGCTACAAGTACTATGAGACCCGTTACGAGGACCAGGTCCTCGGCCAGGGCAACGCTGCCGCCACGGAAGGCTCCACAACGGGTGCTGCCTGGGACTACAGCGCTGAGATGGTCTATCCCTTCGGCTTCGGCCTCAGCTACACCACCTTCGAGCAGAAGCTCGACAGCGTGGAAGTGAACGTGGGCGGCGAGGGCAAGGCTTCCGTCACTGTCACCAACACCGGTGACGTTGCCGGCAAGAGCGTTGCTGAGCTCTACGTCCAGGCTCCTTATGCGGAAGGCGGCCTTGAGAAGGCAGCCGTGAACCTGATCGGCTTCGCCAAGACCGGCGTCCTTGAGCCCGGCGCTTCCGAGACCGTCACCATCACCTTCGATCCCGCTTACATCGCCAGCTATGACGAGAACCTCACCAAGGCTGACGGAACGCAGGGCGCCTGGGTGCTGGATGCGGGCACCTATTACTTCTCCATCGGCAATGGCGCTCACGAGGCCATCAACAACATCCTCGCGGCCAAGACCGGTTCTGAGGAAGGCCTCTTCGTCAACACCAACGAGACAGTCAGTGCGGCCAACGCCATCACCTGGGAGCTGGGTGCCGCTGACAGCGAGACCTATTCCGTGGGCGTCCAGAATGCCCTTCAGGACTGCGATATCAACAAGCTGATCCCCGACGCCTGCGAGTATGTCACCAGGTCTGACTGGTCCAAGGGCTGGCAGACGGTCGAGATGCTTCACCCGACAGACGAGATGATGGTCGCTCTGACCAACAACACCTACTCCCTGGCCGAGCGCGAGGGTGAGGTCACCCTGGGTGCCCAGAACGGTCTGTCCCTGGCTGATTTCATTCTCATGGACGAGGAAGGCAATTATGCCGGCGTTCTGGACATTAATGACCCGCAGTGGGATCTCCTCATTGACCAGATCACTGTCGATGACATCATTTCCTTCATCGAGCAGGGCGGCGACGACCTTGAAAATATCGACAGCATCGGTTATCCCAGGACCTACCTGAACGACGGCCCCATCGGTTTCGTCTTCGACCAGGTCCCCGGTTACAAGACCAGGTGGACAGCCTCTGATTCAGATGAACCGACTTACGTAGACGCCAAGGATCCCCAGGGCAGCTATTCCATGGCGGTCATGCCCACAGAGGTCGTTATCGCTTCCACCTTCAACGCTGAGCTTGTCGAGCGCGAAGGCCAGATGCTCGGCGAGGAGAGCCTGTGGTCCAACGAAGCCGGTATCATGGGACCAGGCCTCAACCTCCATCGCGCACCCTACTGCGCAAGATGCCATGAGTACTACTCCGAGGATCCCATGCTTGTCAACATCATGGGCGTTGCTGTCTGCAAGGGCGGTGCCTCCAAGGGTCTCATGATGGAGCCCAAGCACTTTGCCTTCAACCACCAGGAGATGAACCGCGCCGGTATTTCCACCTACTTCACCGAGCAGGCCGGCCGTGAGACCGAGCTCAGAGGCTTCCAGGGCTGCATGCAGACCAACTACGCCAAGGGCGTTATGACCGCATTCAACCGTGTCGGCGCTGTCTTTGCAGGTGCTGACGAGGGAACGCAGGTCCAGATCCTTAGAAATGAATGGGGCTTCACCGGCTGGATCATCACCGACATGATCAACGGCGCCGACTACATGAACTGGAAGGATTCTGTCCTTGGCGGCGGCGGTGCCATGCTTGGCAACAACACCTCCTATGAGACCACTGAGTGGGGCAGCATGACGGCCAACAAGAGCAAGATCGCAGCGGATGCTGAGTTCCTGACCAAGGCCAAGGAAGCCATCAAGTACTATGCTTACACGACAGCAGGCAGCAATGCCATGAACGGCATCACCAGCGATATTGAACTGGTCTACGTCCGCACCTGGTGGCAGAATGCCATCACCGCGGCTACCGCCGTCTTCGGTATTCTGACAGCCCTGTTCGCAGTCCTGTACGTCATGCAGCTCGTCAAGGGCGGAAAGGAGCAGAAATGAACCTGAAGGATAAGAGAATCAGCTTTTACATGGTCCTTGTGGCGGCGGTCCTTTCTCTGATCGCTCTGCCGTTCTATAAGAAGGCCTCCATCGTCGAATCCAACGTGATCACGATTGTGACCGTCTCGGCGGTCCTGGCGCTGGTCCTTGCGGCTGTGGCCTTGTTCAAGAAGTTCCGTTTCCTGAACCTCACGGCCACGGTGTGCGGCCTCATCCTCACCTGGGGGCTGGTCCAGAGTATCAATGCCCAGCTGGATCCCCTTGGCTGGTGGGTCGCCGGCCTTTACACCTACGATCAGGTGAAGGGTTACATTTTCTTCGCAGTCATGGTTGGAATTGCCATCCTGATCGATCTGGTGGCCTCCTTCATAGATCTGCAGAAATAAAGACCTTACAGAGGGGGCTGAACGGATTTGTTCGGCCCCCTTTTCTTTTAGATTCGACTTGCGGATCAGTTACAAGATCCAAACAAATACTGGGCCAATACAGGGGAAATAATGTATACTTGTCTATTGCTCCTCACCCCCTGCCTTGTCCGTTTCCGACGACTCTGGGTATAATGAAGGAGAGGATTCTATGTATATCATCCATCCCCGTCCGGAGAAAGGTCTTCAGTTCGAAAGGTGTGAACTTGATACACCCTGCGGCGCCATCGTGTCGCGATGGATCCTCAGGGGAAGGGAGTTCAAGGTCTCTGTCCTCGTGCCGCGCGGGATTCAATGCACACTCGTGCTTCCGGATGGTACATCGAGGGAACTGGGGAGCTGAAAACACCTCAGCTGCTGCTTTTATGGAAGAGGTAAGTTATGACTAAAGAAAAGAGCAAGAGCATCCTGGACCGGCTTCCGGCCAGCCTCATCAGGAACGACAACGTGACGTTTTTCCCTGAGGGAATCATGGGCTATCTGGCCGGACCTACCCTGGCCATGCTGGCCAACTCCGTGCTGGCCAACTATTTCAATGCCTACATGTCCAACGTTCTCAACATCAACAAGTGGGCCAGCTGGTTCTTCACTTCCCTGCCCGTCTTCTCCGTGATTTTTGTCGTCCTCGGCAACATCATGGTCGGAAAGCTCATGGACAGCATGCGGTCCAAGTCGGGCAAGGCCCGTCCCCTGATCCTTATGTCCATCCCCATCTGCATCCTTGCCCTTCTGGTCCTCTTCGTGGTGTCTCCTTTCGTAAATGAGACCATTCCGGAGAAGCAGATGGCTGCCCTGATCCTGCTGGCCGTCGGCTACAACCTGTGGTTCGCGGTGGGCTATCCGCTGTACACAACGCCCCACGCAGCCCTTGTCAATCTTTCCACCAGAAACAGCAAGGACCGCTCTCTCCTGGCCACCCTCTCCAACGCCACGGCGCTGGCTGCCATGGGTGTCACCAGCATGGTCCTTCCCTTCTTCCTCCGTCTGCTATTCGTCTACCAGACGGACAACCTGCCGGCGGACGCCGTCGCTGTCTACAATGCCAGCGGCGCCATCGACTACTACACGGACGCTTCCGGCGCGGCCCTCTATGACGGCCTGGCTTCCTACAACCACTGGAAGATTTTCGTCATCGCCCTCATGATCGCCACGGCCTTGGGCGCCATCATTGAGTTCTTCTTCACCCGCGAGCGCGTCACTGAGGAGAGCATCAGTGGCGATTCCGGGGAAATAAAGGCAGCCCCGCCCCTCAAGGAGCAGGTCCGCATCTGCTTCGGCGACCGTTTCTGGATCTGTGTCGTTGCTTTCATTTTCTTCTACCAGATGGGCGGCATGATCAAGAACGTCTCCCAGCTCTACTTCTGCCAGGCCATGTTTCCGGATGCGGCCGGCAACTACACGGTCGCCAACGGCGGCGCCATGCAGGGCACGCTGGCCATCATCGGCGCCATTCCGACGGCTGTCGGCATGTTGATCGCTGTTCCGCTGGCCAACAAGATCGGCAAGGGACGTGCCATCGTCCTCGGCGCCATCCTGGCCGTGGTCGGCGGCTCCATCGGTATGTTCGCTCCGGACAAGTTCCCGGTCGTTGTCGTCTCCTTCGTCCTCAAGGCCCTGGGCTCCACACCGGCCATGTACCTGTTCATGGCCCTGCTGGCTGACACCCTGGACCACCAGGAGGCCCTGAACGGCGTCCGCACCGACGGCTTCACCATGATGTTCTACGGCGCCATCATGGCCGGCATGACCGGCATCTGCACCGGCATCATGAATGCCCTCCTTTCGGCCCTCAATTATTCTACCTCCAACATTTCCTCGCCGGCCCTTCGGGCAGCCATGCCCTGGCTTTTCATCGGCGGCGAGACCATCTGCTACGCAGTCATCTTCCTCCTGCTGATCACCGTCAGCGTCGAGAAGTATTCCGACCTGGACCACCGTGCCATCCGCCAGGACCAGGGCAACCCCGAGACCACGCCCATGAAGGCCGACGCCAAGCTCCTCGAGGAGTACAACCGCCTCCGCAGGGAGAAGGGGAAGGAGCCGGTGAGGTAACTCGGGCAAGGGAGGCGGCTGCTCTGGCAGGGACTGGCCCCCAGATATCTCCTCTCTTCGGGACGCTCCCGCTCGCTCGGACTG
>CAMONF010000291.1 GCA_946620335.1 uncultured Clostridia bacterium | reverse complement strand
GGCAGATCATGAACGGTCGGGCCCAGGCGGGCATCGTGGGCTGCGCCTCCATCGACGATTATCTGGAGAGCCGGATCAAAAAGCATGAGTTCACCCGCCCGGACAAGGAGGAGGACAGGATTCGTCACGTGGATACCTGCAACGCCAACACCGGGCCCATTTTCCTGACCTTCCGGGATGACGGGAGTGTGTCGTCATTTACCGCTGCCTACATGGCGGAAAATGAACCCCTCTGCGATTTCGTCTCCGAGGACGGCATCCGGCACACCGTCTGGAGAATCGCCGACCCGGCCACCGTCGAGAAGGTGCGGGCCATGGTGGAGGGAGCCGGCGACTTCTACATCGCCGACGGCCATCACCGGTCCGCCTCCGCGGTCAAGGTGGGCCTCAAGCGGCGGGCGGAGCACCCGGACTATGACGGGACGGAGGAGTTCAATTACTTCCTTGCCGTGCTCTTCCCGAGTCAGGAGCTCAAGATCTTAGACTACAACCGTGTGGTCAAGGACCTGAACGGCCTCAGTGAGGAGGCCTTCCTGGAGGCAATCTCCGAGGCTTTCGAAATCACGCCCCAGGGCAAGGTGGCGGCGCAGGACGGCACAGTCACCGAGGCGGCCCTGGAAGCCGTGAGGCCCGCTGACAAGCACACCTTCGAGATGTACCTGGGCGGAAAATGGTACCTGCTGAAGGCCAAAGAAGGGACCTTCGACGAGGCCGATCCGGTGGACCGGCTGGATGTCTCCATCCTCCAGAAGAACCTCCTCGCTCCGGTGCTGGGCATCGGGGATCCCAGGACGGATGTCCGCATTTCCTTCGTGGGCGGGATCCGGGGGCTTTCGGAGCTGGTCAAGCGGGTCGACGGCGGGGAGGCGGTGGCTTTCGCCATGTATCCCACCACACTGGACGATCTCATGGCCATCGCGGATGCCGGGCTGGTCATGCCGCCCAAGTCCACCTGGTTCGAGCCGAAGCTTAGGAGCGGGCTCTTTATCCACTATCTGTAATTCTTGAAGAACCGGAAATGAAAACCGAACGGCTGCGCTATCCATCATGTGCCTTCTGCCGGTGGTCGGCTGTCTGCGGCGTTCAGGACGACGCGTGTCCTGAGCTTGGCCGCCGAGCACCTGGGGCCAGCGGCAAGGAAAGGGTGTAGTGGCCGGGGCCGGGAGGAAATGCTGAAGAGCTTGTGCTGATTTTATTTTCTGTCTGAGACCGGAGGTGAAGCATGAGAACTTTGATCAGGAACGGAAACGTGGTTTCCGGGAGCGGAGTAGAGCGAAAGGACATTCTGATCGACGGTGAGCGCATCCTGAAGATCGCTGACGCCATCGGGGAGGGCGCGGACCAGGTCATCGACGCGGACGGCAAGTACGTCTTCCCTGGATTCATCGACGCCCATACCCACCTGGGGCTTCACGTGGGCGGCACGGTGACCAGCGACAACTGGGCCACCGGCACGGCCGCGGCCCTGGCGGGCGGCACCACCATGGTCATCGATTTCGGCACCCAGTACCATGGCGAGACTCTCAAGGAGGGCTTGGCCAATTGGCATGCCATGGCCACCGCCGACGGGCCCTGCTCGGCGGATTACAGCTTCCACATGTCCATCTCGGAGTGGAACGACTCCGTGCGGGACGAGGTGGATGACATGATCGCCGAAGGCATTTCCACCTTCAAGATCTACATGACCTATCCGGCCATGATGCTGGGCGACGGGGAGATCTATGAGGTCCTCAAAAAGCTGAAGGAGGCCGGCTCCTTCACCGGCTGCCACTGCGAGAACGCGGGCGTGATCGACGCCCTGATCGCGGAGCAGAAGGCGGCGGGCAATCTGGGCCCGGCCGCGCATCCGGCTTCACGGCCGCCCGAGATGGAGGCTGAGGCCGTTCACAGACTCCTCGCCATCGCCAAGGAGGCGGACAGCCCGGTCATGGTGGTCCACACCACCAACGAGCTCGCTTTAAATGAAATCAAAGCAGCGAGGGCCGCCGGCCAGGAGGTCTATTGCGAGACCTGCCCCCAGTACCTCTTCCTCGACAAGTCCATGTACGAAAAGCCCGGTTTTGAGGGCGCGCGTTACGTCTGCGCTCCGCCTCTTCGGACAAAGCATGACCAGGAGGTCCTCTGGGAGGCCATCCGGACGGGCGTCGTGGATACGGTCATGACCGACCACTGTGATTTCAACCTGGCCCAGCGGGACCTTGGCAGGGAGGACTTCACAAAGATTCCAGGTGGCCTGCCGGGCATCGAGACCCGGGTCAACCTGATTTTCTCCGAGGGCGTGGGCAAGGGCCGCATTTCCCCGGAGTGCGCCTGCCGCGTCATGGCGGAGAATCCGGCCAGGCTCTACGGCCTCTACCCGCGCAAGGGCGTGCTGGCGGAGGGGAGCGACGCGGACATCGTCATCATTGATCCCGAGCGGGAGATGACGGTATCAAGCGCTGACTGGGTCACGAACTGTGACAATACGCCCTATGAGGGCATGCGCCTCAAGGGCACGGTGGAAAAGGTCTTCCTCCGGGGGACATTGGCCGTCGACGACGGCAGACTGATCCACAGAGGCCTGGGCCGTTTTGTGAGACGGGCCCTGCCTGATTACAAACACACAGAATTCGAGGACTGATATGAAACCAGTTGTTGTCCGTGGCGGGGGAGACCTCGCCACAGGTGTTATCATAAGGCTTGTGAGAGCCGGTTACCCTGTGATCGTCCTGGAGTGCGCCAGGCCTACCGCCATACGCCGCGAGGCGGCCTTCTGCGAGGCTGTGTACAGCGGCAGCAAGGAAGTGGAAGGCATCACGATCCGGCGGGCGGAGACGGCCTCACAGGCTCTCAGAGAGGCTGGGACGGGCCCCCCGATCCTCTTGATTGACGAGACGGCCGCCTCCCTCGGGGAAATAAGACCCGACGTGGTGGTGGACGCCATCATCGCCAAGCGGAACCTGGGCACAGACCGGACCATGGCGCCCCTTGTCATCGCCCTCGGACCGGGCTTTTCGGCGGGGGAGGACGCGGACTATGTGATCGAGACCATGCGTGGGCATGACCTGGGCAGGATCATCGAGCGCGGGCCGGCGATGCCCAATACCGGCATTCCGGGCTTGGTCGGCGGCGCCAGCCGGGAGCGGGTGATCCACGCGCCGGCAGCGGGCATTCTGCGGAACAGGAATAGAATCGGCGATATCGTTGAAAAGGGGGAACCCATCGCCTGCATTGAGACGGAGCAGGGGGAGACGATACCTGTCCCGGCGACGCTCACCGGCGTTTTGAGAGGCATTCTGCCTGACGGATTCAACGTTCCCGTCGGCATGAAAATGGCAGACATCGATCCCCGGGCGGACCAGGTGAAGAACTGCCGCACGGTCTCAGACAAGGCCCGGTGCATTGCCGGGAGTGTGTTGGAGCTGGTCTGCGGCTATTACAACGGTGTTGTACGGCCGGAGAGGGCCTGAGATTCCGGCGCGCCCGTGCGATGCGAGAGTGAAGCGCAGGACAGGGCGAAAACCGGTATGGCAGTGACCAGACTTGCGTAAGCCCCAAAGCGCTGGCAGAAGGCACAATGGCGAACGGGCTTGCGGACGGTCAGCAGCGTTCGCAGCAGAGAGGATAGGATTTTGATACTGGAGAAAGCGACCTTTCAGGACTTACCCGCCCGCGGGGTGATCGCGGCCGCGGGTGCCGGCGGAAAAACGACCTTGCTCCACTGCCTGGCAGAGCATTATCGAAAGTCAGGGAGCCGGGTCCTGCTTACGACCACGACCCATATGCTGAGGGAGAAGGATACCGTCACCGACCCGGGGGAGGCCATCAGAAGGCTTCAAAGGGAAGGGAATGCCTTCGCAGGCGCTGTGGACCCGAAGAATCCCCGCAAGATCACGGCATATCCGGACAAGGTCTTGCGAACCCTGATCCTGGCCGCCGACGTCGTGCTGGTGGAGGCCGACGGAGCCAGAGGGCTGCCGTTCAAGGCGCCGAAGCCCTGGGAGCCGGTTGTTCCGGCCGGTGCGGCGGCTCTTATTTTCGTCATGGGCATGGATGCCTGCGGGAAGAATGTGCAGGATGTCTGTTACAACCCGGAGGGCGTCCTGGCGGCACTCAGGGAGACCTGTCCCGGAGAGGAAAAACTGGGGGAGGGGAGTATGCGCCGTGTCTACGAGCACACATTTTTAAGACCGTATCTGGCGGGCTCTGAGGGAAGTTTACGGACGGGTATGCATCCTCGACTCTTTATATTGGAGAACTATAAGAAGGGGCCTGACCATATGGAGGACAGCTTCTGGCAGGTCTTTCCGGACGGGAATGTCCTGCCATGAGAGCATAACAAACGGAGGTGGCCCATGTACAGGTTCATCTACCTGGCCGCCGGCTTCTCCCGGCGGTTCGGCGGCAACAAGCTCCTGACTGACTGCGGCGGAAAGCCGATGTTTTCCCGTCTCCTCATGGAGCTGCTTGATCTGACAGTCTCCGGCGAAGCGGAGGCGGATATAACGGCAGTCACCCAGTATGAGGAAATCCTGGCCTGGTGCCGCGAGAAGGGAGAGGAGTGCCTGACGGCGGTCGTCAACCCTGATCCGGGCAGAGGCATCGCCTCCTCTCTCCGCTGCGGAATAGAGGCAGCGGCCCAAAAGCGGGCATTTCATCCGGAAGACCGGCTGGTGTGCTTCGTGGCGGACCAGCCCGCCCTGACGGGCAGGGAGGTCCTGGCTTTTCTCAAGGCCTGCGAGGAGAACGGCGCACGCCTGGCATGCTGCGGCGACAGTGAGGGGGAACTGGGCAACCCCTGTCTTTTTGCCCCGGAATATGTGCCGGAACTCCTGGCTCTTCAGGGGGATAAGGGAGGCAAACGGGTCATCCTAAAGCACATGGAGGATGTCTTCATTTTCCGGGGGCTGCCGGATGGAGCTCTCAGGGACATCGATACCCTTGCGGGGATGACAGAAAGGCTTGTTACCCGGGGAGAATGACTGCGGAAGGGAGGCAACCGGACGGTTTTGGGTGCACAGCGGCTGTGTCTGCCAGAAATTGCGCCCGGCCTTGCTTCTCTGTATCGACACATCACCCGGAAAGTGATAGAATAATGCCTGGCCGGCCCTGGGCCGGCCTCAGGATAATTGCTTATGAACAGACGGAAGACAAAACGAATACTGGGCTTCCCGGACCTCTTCTGGATCGGCTTCGTAATCATGGTCGGCTTCTTTTTGAAGCTGGTCTACGACATCCAGGCCGGCTGGACCATCACATCCCACAACCTCGGCGTGTGGGTGGAGGAAGGATGGCAGCCGGGCGGCGGCGTTCTGGGCGTCATCCAGTACTACTACAACATGCACCGATTCCCGGACATCGATCCGAGGACGCTCGTGGGTTATGCGGGACCACCGCTGTACTACATGTTTGCGGCGTGTCTCATGGGGCTGTTCCACGGACTCATGGGATGGAGTGTTTCCATTTCCATTCACCTGGTCCAGGCCATGAACGTGATCTTCGTGGAGGTCGCCATGGGCTGCGGGATCGGAATCCTGCAGAAGTTCGGCGTCAAGGGGAGAAAGCTGGTCACCTCGATCCTCTTTCTGACCTTTTTCCCGGCCCTCTACAATCTCAGCGCTTCGCTGACGGCGGACGCCCTGTGCTTCATGATGTCCATGCTCTGCCTCAATTCGGCTCTGTCCTGGTATGAGACGCGGCAGAAGAGAAAGATCATGATCACCGCAGCTTTGCTGGGCATCGGCCTGATGTGCGGTTACCGGGTCATACTGGTCCTGCCGGCCATCCTGAGCCTTTTTATTTCGGCCAGGGAGGACGGACGGACCAATGCCTCCATTCTGAAGAACCAGTACACTACCTTTTTCGTTGAGGCGGGGCTACTGGGTATACTGTGGCCGGTGCGGCAGCTCATCCGTTTCGGACTCAGCCCCTTCTACATGCATCCGGAGCAGGAGACTTGGCGGAACCTGGAGGGCATCGAGTGGCTCACCAGGCTCTCTCTGCCGACGAACAGCCAGCTGACGTCGGTCCACATGACGGGCAGCACGGCGGAGATCTCCAATATCTGGGCCCAGCTTGTCAAGACTTCGGTCTTTGACGAGAACGCGCTGACGTTGGACCTGACTGGCACGAGGAAGCTGGCGGTGGCCTTGCTGTACGTGGTCATCGCGTCCTGCCTTATTTCCCACATCATGCTGGTGTGGACGCTGGTAGTCAACCGCCGCAACAAGGCATTTTTCCGGTTCGAGCTGTGGGGATATACGGGAATGTTCCTGCCCTTCATCCTTTTCTGCCTCCTGCAGCCGACGGCGGGCGCGGTCAATTTCCGCTTTTTCCCGGAAATCATGATTTTCCCCCTCCTCGGCATGGCCATGTGCGGGGACAGGACGGAGGACGATAATTTATTTGAGCGGACAACGTCCGTCGTTGCCGCCTATCTTATTTTTATGATGGCTGTCATGACGGCTTTCCTCTTTGGGTTCTACCACTGAGCAGTGATTCTTATACAGAAAGGTGATTAAGACCATGATCAATGACAAGAAGGTACTTTTCTCAGGCATGCAGGCGACCGGCAACCTCACGCTGGGCAACTATCTGGGAGCGCTTCAGAACTGGGTCAAGCTGGCCGATGAATATGAGTGCTTCTACAGCGTGGTGGACATGCACTCCATCACGGTGCGCCAGGACCCGGCTACCCTCCGCAAGCGTGCCAGGTCTCTGCTGATCCTCTATATCGCGGCCGGGCTGGATCCGGAGAAGGCTTGTATTTATTTCCAGTCCCATGTGTCCGCCCATGCCGAGCTGGCCTGGATCCTGGACTGCTACACCTACATGGGAGAAATGAACCGTATGACCCAGTTCAAGGACAAGAGCGCCAAGCACGCCGACAACATCAACGTCGGCCTCTTCGCCTATCCTGTTCTCATGGCCGCGGACATTCTGCTCTATCAGACCGATCTGGTTCCGGTGGGCATCGACCAGATGCAGCACCTGGAGATCACCAGGGACATCGCCAACCGCTTCAACAACATTTACGGCCAGACCTTTACCATCCCCGAGGCCTACATCGGCAAGGTCGGCGCCAAGATCATGAGCCTGCAGGATCCCACCAAGAAGATGTCCAAGTCGGATGAGAATCCCAATGCCAGCATCTATCTCATGGACGATCCTGATACTATCCGCCGCAAGTTCAAGAGAGCTGTGACGGACTCCGAGGGCTGCATCGCCTACAGGGACGAGCAGGCCGGCCTCAAGAACCTGATCGACATCTATGCCGCCTGCACGGGCAAGACGCCTGACACCATCGTCTCCGAGTTCTCCGGCCTCGGCTACGGCCAGCTCAAGGAGGCCGTCGGCGAGGCGGTCGTGGACAAGCTGAGCCCGCTTCAGCAGCGCTGCGCTGAGCTGGAGAAGGACAAGTCCTATATCGACGGCATTATCAAAAATAACGCTGAGAAGGCGTCCTATTACGCTGCCAAGACCCTGCGCAAAGTCCAACGGAAGGTAGGCTTCCCGGACAGAATCAGGTAAGTTCTGCGTGGAACAGGGGGGACAGCGTCTGCGTCCCATGCCTGGGATACAGGCGCTGTCCCCCTGCTTCATGTTTTCCACGCTTCCGGTCTGATTGTCTGCCGCTGTCAATCATCTCTGTTCTGCATCGGAGGCGCCTATGCAATGCTATGTTGCCGGCGGCTGTGTCGAGCACGGCCGCAATTGTTTCTTGATAGAAGGGGAGAAGAGCGCTGTCCTCTTGGACTGCGGTCTCATGAAGGAGCTGCCCGGCGTGCCTTTTCCACACCTTTCCCCCGAACAGGTGCGGAAGGCGGATTATCTTCTGCTCAGCCACTGCCATCTCGACCACACCGGCGCGCTTCTCTGGCTCTATGAGAAGGGCTTCCGGGGCCGGGTGATCGCCACCGCTTTTACCCTGGACCAGATTCCCGGCAGGATAGCGGATCCCATCGTCATCGATGAGATCGCCGGTCCCGAGGAGTGGATCACAATCGACGATTCCTTCCGCCTCAAGTGGGGACGCAGCGGCCACTGCCTCGGCAGCGTATGGTTCCTTTTGGATATGGAGGGGAAACGGATCCTCTACTCCGGCGACTACACGGAGCGTTCGGCCTCCTACAAAGCCGACAAGATACGGAATCTGCGGGCGGACCTTGCCATTATAGACACCGCCTACGGCGATTATTCTCTGGACGGAAAGCGGAACCGGAAGGCTTTCGCGGATATACTTGACGACCTTGTGGAGGATGAGCGGCCCCTCCTTTTCCCGGTACCCAACCACGGGAGAGGCCTGGATATCATGCGTCTGCTGGCAGAGCGGTGCGTTCCGGTCCTGGCGGACGCGAAGCTGATCCGCGAGGCCGGCTGGGCGCTGGCCCACCCCGTTTGGGCCAGAAAACGTTTCCTCGCCGTTGCGGAGCATCTTCAGGAAATGAGACCAATCACAGATTCGACCCCAGATGAGCTGCCCTCCGGGGCCTGCGGCATTCTGGTCGCCGACACCTCCATGAAGAAGGAGATGACCGGACGGCTGGCCAGGGCCGTTGAGGCGGCCGGCGGGAAGGTGGTCGTGACGGGCAAACAGCTGCCGGGGACCCGGGCCAGGCAGATGGTGGAGAGCGGAGACGCCATTTTCCTCCGGCTTTCCGTTCATCAGAACAAGGAAGAGCTCATAAGGCTCGTCAAAAAGAACAGGATCACCTTTGCGGTGCCTTTCCACTGCCGGGATGAACTGATGAGTTCGGACAGGCGGGTGATGCCGATGCGGACGGGCGATACGCTCTTCTTCTGAGCAGGGGAAGGTTTTCATTTTCCGCCGGTCGGTCAAAGGACATGTCGCGGCAACTGTGCCCGGAGGGGCGCGGGAGCTTGTGAATTATCCCTCAATATATGCCAAAAGATATGGAAAATGAGGCGGGATTGGGATATAATAGACCTGTATATGGTGTTCAAAGCACCAAATTTACTGATTATTTTTTGAAAAGCGAGGGCGGAACCATGGCGGATGCTGAGAAATACGTTGCTTATGTCGGCACCTACACGAATGGCAAGAGCAAGGGCATTCATATCTACGATGTTGATGTTCCGGAAGGCAAGCTTTTCCTGAGAAAAGTGGTCCCGATCAACAACTCTTCCTATATTACCCGGTCCAGGAACGAAAAGTACCTGTACTCTATAGCAGATGAAGGTGTGGAGGTCTTCGAAATCCAGGATGACGGCGACCTTATTCCCATCAACAAGATTGACATCAACGGCATGCGCGGCTGCCATCTGTCCACATCCATCGACAGCAAGTACCTCTTCGTTTCCGGCTACCACGATGGCAAGCTGACTGTCATTCATCCCCACCACGACGGCCGTCTGGGCAGCGTTGTGGACGGTGTCTTCCACCGCGGCCAGGGCGCCATCAATGAGCGCTGCTTCAGACCGCACATCGTCTGCACCCGCGTGACGCCGGACAATCTCTTTGTCTGCGCCGTGGATGAGGCGCTTGACCAGGTCGTCATTTACCGGATGGACGATATCACCCAGAAGCTGGTCCAGGTAGATATCCTCCGCATGGGCCGGGAGTCCGGACCCAGGAGTATCCACTTCTCCAAGGACGGCAAGCGCGCCTATATTCTCTGCCAGATCACCAACGTGGTCCGGGTGTATGAGTACACAGTCTGGGCAGGCAAGCCTTACTTCGAACTGCTCGATGAGCAGTCCACCCTGTCCGACGACCGTGATGTCCACGATGCCGCGTCGGCCATGAGGCTGTCCCCGGATGGACATTACCTCTTCGCCGCCACCTCCGGCGACAACTCCGTCGCCTGCTTTGAGATCGACGAGATGACCGGCAACCTCCGCAGGATGTTCGCCCTTCCGACGGCGGGCGTCTACCCCAAGGACGTGGCTATTTTCCCGGACCAGAGGCATTTCGCGGTGGTGAACAACGGCCACAATACGATTACCACATTCCGCATCGATTATGAGAAGGAATGCATCTATATGCACAATAAGCCCAAGGAGGTCGACCAGCCCAACTGCATGGTCTTCCAGAAGATCAAGCGGCAGCCGGACGTGATCGAGGATGTTCCGGAGAAGGTGGCTGAAGCCAGAGCAGCTGAACTGCTTAAGATGTAAAAATGAGAATGAGGGGCGGTATTGGAATCAGGGACGGTTCCTTTTCCAGTTTTACTGGAAAAGGAACCGTCCCTGATTCCAATACCGTCCCTCATATATCCTGTTTTCAGCGGTAGAAATCAATGATCCGGTCTGCCCGGGCTGTCATGTTGGCCAGCAGGGCATCGGCCAGGACCAGGCCGGTCATGCATTCCACGACCACGGCAGCCCGGGGGCCGACGACCGGGTCGTGCCGGCCGCGGATCTCGACAGTGGTTTCATTTCCAAAGCGGTCCACGGTCTCCTGGGGCCTGGCGATGGAGGGCGTCGGCTTGAAGTAGACCGTCATACAGATGTCTGCGCCGGTGGAGATACCTCCCAGGATGCCGCCGGCGTGGTTCGTGGCAGCCATCACGCGGTTATCAGCCATGCGGAAGGGGTCGTTGTTGCTGCTGCCCGTGGAGAGGGCAGCGGCGGCCCCGTCGCCGATATCCAGCCCCTTGACGGCGCCTATGGAGAAAATGGCCTTGGCCAGTAGAGCGTCCAGCTTGTCGAACACCGGCTCACCGAGTCCCGCCGGGACTCCCTTCGCCGTGCAGACTACCGTCGAACCGACCGAATCCTGACGGGCCCGCAGGTCAGCGATATAAGCTTCCGCTGCTTCCCTGTCAGAAAAGTCCACATCCCCGATCTTTGTACAGGCGGCGGAGACCTCGATTCCCAGCATGCCGAGGAGCTTTATGGCCACTGCGCCAGCAGCCACTCTGGCGCTGGTCTCCCGGGCGGAAGAGCGCCCGCCGCCGCGGTAATCCCGAAACCCATATTTGGCATCGTAGCCGAAATCCGCATGCCCCGGCCGATAAATATCCATAATATTGGAATAATCCCGGGACCTCTGGTCCGTATTGAGGAGCATAAGGGAGATCGGCGTGCCTGTCGTCCTCCCTTCGAAGACGCCGGAGAGGATCCTCACCCGGTCCGCCTCATTTCTAGCCGTCGAAAAAGCCCCTCCGTTGGGACGCCGCCGCTCCATATAGGGCGCGATATCCTCCTCCGTCAGGGGAATGCCCGCCGGGCACCCGTCAATCACAACGCCCAGCCCCTCCCCGTGGGACTCGCCCCAGGTGCTGATCCTGAAAAGTCTGCCAAATGAAGACCCTGCCATATTCCACATCTCCCATAAAACAAAAAGACCGGAGAAGCACCACGCTTCTCCGGAAACTGCCGGTGGTGGGACTCGAACCCACACGCCCTCGCGGACAACAGATTTTGAGTCTGCCTCGTCTGCCATTCCGACACACCGGCCTGCCTTTGCAACACCCCTATTATACAGGCCCTGATCTGATTTGTAAATCAGAATTTTATCTTGGGTTGAGACACAGGGACGGTCAGTCCCGGCCAAATCCCTGGTGCTAAGCAGTGGAGACAAACATATCCTCTCTGACCGCATCCCCTTTAAGGGAAGAGAGGATATGTTTGTCGCAACGTCCTCTCAGCCCTTTCCTCGGCAAGTCCCCGTCAATCCCCGTTGCTTTCCCCGGGTAAAGACGGCCAAATCCCTGGTGCTGAGCAGTGGAGACAAACATATCCTCTCTGACCGCATCCCCTTTATGGGAAGAGAGGATATGTTTGTCGCAACGTCCCCTTAGCCCATCCCTCGGCCAGTCCCCCTGGATACTCACTCTTTTCCCAGAAGCTTCTCGTAAATCGGAAGGTTGGAGAAGGTGGCGAAGTAGTCCTTGGGGGTCTCGGCGCGGCGGATCAGGTCCCAGGACCCGTCCTCGTGGAGGAGGATCTCGGCGGAGCGGAGCTTGCCGTTGTAGTTGTAGCCCATGGCGAAGCCGTGGGCGCCGGTGTCGTGGATGTAGAGCAGGTCGCCCATGTTGATCTTGGGCAGCATGCGGTCGATGGCGAACTTGTCGTTATTTTCGCAGAGGGAGCCCGTGACGTCGTACATGTTGGTCAGGGGAGCATTCTCCTTGCCCATGACGGTGATGTGGTGGTAAGCGCCGTACATGGCGGGGCGCATCAGGTTGACGGCGCAGGCGTCGACGCCGATGTACTCCTTGTGGATGTGCTTCTCGTGGATGGCGCGGGTGATGAGAGCGCCATAGGGGCCGGTCACGTAGCGGCCCATCTCGGTGTAGAGGGCAACGTCGCCCATACCGGCCGGAACGAGGATCTGCTCGTAGACCTTGCGGACGCCCTCGCCGATGGCGAAAATGTCATTTTTCTCCTGGCCGGGCTTGTAGGGAATGCCGATGCCGCCGGAGAGGTTGATGAACTTGATGTGGCAGCCCGTCTCCTTCTGGACGTCCACGGCCAGCTCGAAGAGGAGCTTGGCCAGCATGGGGTAGTAGTCGTTGGTGACGGCGTTGGAGACCAGGAAGCTGTGGATGCCGAACTCCTCGACGCCGTTGGCCTTCAGGATCCGGAAAGCGTCGTAGAGCTGGCTGGCCGTCATGCCGTACTTGGCGTCGCCGGGAGCGTCCATGATGCCGTTGGCCACCTTGAAGATGCCGCCGGGGTTAAAACGGCAGCACATGGTCTTGGGAAATGAACCCACAGCCCCTGCGAAGCTCTCGATCATGGTGATGTCGTCGAGGTTTACGATGGCGTTCATTTTCGAAGCGTAGACATACTCCTCGGGCGGCGTGTCGTTGGAGGAGAACATGGTCAGGTCGCCGTCGCAGCCGATGGCCTCCGCCATCATGAGCTCGGTGAGGGAGGAGCAGTCGCAGCCGCAGCCCTCCTCCTTGAGGATCTGGAGGATGACCGGGTTGGGGCAGGCCTTGACCGCAAAGTACTCGCGGAAGCCCTTGTTCCAGGAAAATGCCTTATAGATATCGCGGATATTCCGGCGCAGACCGGCTTCGTCGTAGATATGGAAGGGGGTGGGGACGGAGAGAGCGATCTCCTCCAGCTTGTCTTTGGTGGCGAAGGGCGTTTTCAGCATGTTTGGTACTCCTTAAAAACTAAATGAAAACAGTACTTGCAACCGGCCAGTGCACACGGGGCTCTGAAAGGTTACCGGCATTTATAATACGGTCGTATCCTCGGGGGATGCTGACCGGATATGCTCGTGGGTGTAAAGATGGTCCATGCAGTATTCGTGGTCGCCGTCGCATTTGGAGCAGAAGCGGAACTCCAGCTCAGGATTCGAGACCTCAGTGCGGCCGCAGATGGTGCACTTGTGGCGGGTGACCTGGATGGGCGTGACGTTGGGGGCGGAAGTCCTGTTCGCCTGGGCTGCGCCGTCCCGGGTGAAGGTGCCCTTGTGGTCGGCATTCCAGTCGGTGGGCTGGGAGCCGGAGCCCTCTCTGGTCCGCTGGACATTGTCCTTGAACTCCCGGCGGGCTGACTTCATCTGCCTGTCGAACTGGCGCCTGCGGCGTATGGCTTCAGGGGAGAGATGGCTGTGCCTGGGGCTGGTGACGAAGAAAATCAGGAAATTGAGGAGGGAGGCCAGCATGGAAATGATAAAGACCGCGTAGATAGGCTGGCCGCCGGCGATCATCCGGATATAGGTGACCGCGTCGTAGGCGATGTAAGCGCCGTAGATCCAGGCCAGGTACTTCATTTTCACCGGGATGACGAAGTAGAGCATGACCTGGACCTCCGGGAAGGTGGCCCCGTAGGCCAGGAAGATCGACACCATGATATAATAGGTAGTGAAGGCGTTGCCGATCCCGAGCTCGCTTGTGTGGTAGTAGGCCGAGAAGATGAAGTAGCTGATGAACGCTGCCAGGAGGGTGAAGAGGAGACCGCCGAAAATGTAAACATTGTAGCGGAAATCACCCCAGGTCCGCTCGAGGGCGGTCCCGATGGACAGGTAGAAGATCATGGTGATGATGGTGAAGAAGACCCGGAGGCCGCCCGATGCGCTGCCGAAGGGCGGAATCAGGATCCAGGTGACGAGCCGCCAGACCTGCCCGTGGAGGATCTGATAAGGCTCCAGAGTCATATAGGAAATGACCTGCGGCCCGATCTGCTCGAACGTGTAGCCGATGATATAGCAGACGATGAGGAAAAATGTGAGGCGGGGGACGGCGTAGCGGCCGATTTTCCGCTCGAGATCGTTCAGAAATTTATTCATAGGGTCCTCTCAGTTAAGGCTTCGGCCACCGGATGGAGGTCCGAAAAAGTTTTCCATCATTATAGAAAATCTCCGGTGTTTCGTCAACAAGAAGGATTAGAAAGAAGAAGGCAGGACCTGCAGTCTTGCTGCCGGGCATGAAGGCGCGCCGATGACTCGGCACAGCCACTGCCATACTGCCTGGCCTCAGCTCAGAGCTTGCTTTGCGCTGTCGATTCGTCTCAGACTGCGCCTCCCTGCCGTGCCTAAGGGAGAGAGTTTGCGGCAAACGGACGCTGCCCTTCGCAGAATCGTCTTGTGTCCTCCGGAAATTGCAGATATAATGGTCACATTATTGAATAAGAAGAGTGTTTGTTGGGAGGCGGCTTTCATTTTTATTCCACTGCCGTTCGGTCCGCGCCCAACCGGTGTCAATCTGCGGAGTTTGTATATGATGAAAAAAAAGAAATACCCTGCGGACAGGAAAATGCCTCGCCTCCTGGCCATGCTCCTTGCGGTCAGCCTTCTCCTGGGGCTGGTCAGCCCGGCGCTGCCGGTCATGGGCATGGAGGCAGCCGACAGTCTTGATGGAAATGAAATCAGCGCCGACAGCCTTGTCATCGGGGGGGCAGCCGGCCAGGGAACTGACGCGGCCGCCTCTGACGGAAGCCAAGGTACAGAAGCCAGTGCTGACGCGGCTGCCCTTTACGGAAGCGAAGATACAGAAGCCGGTACTGATCCTGCCATCCTTGACGGAAGCGAAGATGCAGAAGCCGGTACTGATCCTGCCATCCTTGACGGAAGCGATGATGCAAAAGTCGGTGCTGACCCGGCCAGCCCTGGCGGAGTGGAGACGACCGAAGAGAATGCAGAGCAAAACGGCGACGGCAGCCCCGAGGCGGCGGAGACTGGGGCAGATGAGCTGACAGACGATTCGGATGCCGCTGCGGACGGAGC
>CAMONF010000290.1 GCA_946620335.1 uncultured Clostridia bacterium | reverse complement strand
GTGGATCGCGGAGAATTCCGCGTATTTCATATCAGGGGTCAGCCCCACGTTCTCCGCCTCGATGGTGCCCGCCAGGAGGTCAACAGGCTCGGGCGTGGGTGTGGGAGTGGCTGTCGGCCCGGGTGTGGGCGTTGCCGTGGGGACCGGAGATGGCGCTGCCGTGGGTTCCGATTTGGCCGTTTCGTCCGCCTTCTCTTCTGTCTCCATTTCATCCGCGGCCAGGCCGGTGTCAGGAACATCGGCCGTGATGGTCTCCGCTCCCTGGGCGCCCTCCTTCTGCCTGCCGCACCCGCCCATGGACAGGGTCAGGACGGCGGAGAGAAGGACGGCTGTGCATATGTTTATTTTTCTCATAGTTCTCCTTTTTAGCCCGGCTGCCGGGGCAGACGGGTCATCTGATGTAAATCGTGATGTCGCTTTCGAGGTCATCGACGGTGTCTGTATACTCCTGCGTGCAGGCCTCGTCGGCATAAATGGTATAGGACTCGCGCCCGATGACCGGGAGAATGGCGACGAACTTGGGCAGGGTCTTTGAGATGGTGATGTTTTCGTCCATACCCGGGTCAAGGACCATGGTGAAGGTCCTGGTGTTCGCCGGATCGATGGCGCCGTCAAGCTCGGCGTAGGGGAATGCGTAACTCGCCACATCATAGTCGGTCTCGACACTGATGGAGGAGCAGTCGCTTTCCGTGCCGTCCGCCCGCACAAGCGTACCTGTCTGGGAAATGAAGGCACCGCTCTCGGCGTCAAAGGTATAGGTGAAGCGGTAGGTATCGCCCTCGGTATAGTCGAAGGTCAGGCCGCTGCCGTGGATGCCGGCCTCGCCCATGAGGCGGATGCTCTCTTCGTCGGTCATTTCCGTGACGGCCACGATGGCTTCGTCGGTGGTCTCGATGGAAGTCAGGATCTCGCCGGCCAT
Source organism: uncultured Clostridia bacterium (assembly GCA_946620335.1). Lineage (GTDB taxonomy): Bacteria > Bacillota > Clostridia > Lachnospirales > Lachnospiraceae > Chordicoccus. The sequence continues at coordinate 3,466 of CAMONF010000290.1, read as the reverse complement.
GAGGGCGGTGCTGAGGCTGTCTTCATTTTCCAGCATGGCCGCGTGCCAGTTGTCGTCGGACTCGAAGACGTCGCAGCCGATGTAGGACGTTCCCGCGTCGTCGACCTGGTTGTAGGTCACGGTGCTGTCCTCGAAGAGGCAGGCGTCGACGATGGCGTCACCCTCCCGCGCTTCGATCCAGTGGCGGTCAGCGGAGCAGCCGGCCGTGAGAGTCCGGGACTTTCCGTCGGGCGTGGTGTAGGAAGCGTTCATGCCGAGAGACGCGCCGGAGGAGACACGGCTCGAGACAAGGTTCTGGGTCAGCAGGGCGCTGAACTGCTTTACCTGGTCCTCGGAAATGTCGCCCTCGGCCTCGATGTCGTCATAGACGACCGTGGCTTCTTCCTCCACAGGCAGCGGCTCGTTGGGCACGATGTAGAGCGTCAGGTTCACGATGCCGTCGCTGCCCGGGAAAACGTCGGTGCAGGCTTCGTTGGTGTAGATATCATACCCGATATCGCCCGGCAGGACCGGCGTCATATTCATGTGCTGGGGCAGGACCTTGATGGTGGTGAAGCTCATCTCGGTGCCCGGGTAAAAGACCAGCGTGATCTTTCTCGTGACATTCGGGTCGATGCCGGCTCCGAGCTCCTCGAAGGGGAAGCGGATCTGCTGGGCGGTGTCCGCCTCGAATTCGGTCCTCTCGAAGGGAATCACAGTGCCGTCCTCGAGCACGTAATCTGTCTGCGCAGCTGTAAAGATGCCGTCAGCGGAAATGGTATAGGTGGAAACGAGCCTGGAACCGGTCCTGTAAATGAAGGCATCGGCGCCCGCCTCCGCGAGAATCCCCTCCACAGTCTCCGGATCCGTCAGCTCTGTGGTAATGACAGTGGCATCCCCGTTCTCCTCGCAGGCGGTTATCACTTCGTCCGCCAGGGGCGCGAAGGACCACAGGTCGTGATTCTCCGCCACTCTCCTCTTCCAGTCCTTCTCGTCGGCGAAAATCAAGTCCACGACCTGCATGGCTCCGGTCTCATCCGGGGCTGCGTAATAATCCTCGCCGTCCCGCATGATCTCACAGTAGGTGACGGCGCCGTCCGTATAGGAAATGGCGGAGTAGGTGTCGGGGCCGGCCAGATAGATGGTCTCAGAGAGAGCGTCCTTCTCACCATAAGTCAGGGTGCGCAAGGCCAGGGAGCCGGCGCTTTCGAGCCTTGTCTCAATCAGGCTCTTATCCACAGCCTGGGCGAGGAGGTCCTCGGCAGCGGTCCGGGCTGCCTCATCCAGCTGCGGCGCTTCCTCTACGGGCGTATCCTCCGCTTCCGCATCCACCGCATTTTCCGCGGCTGCTTCGGTCTCAGCGGCGGGGGCTTCGGCGGTTCCGGTGCCGGTGCGAAGGCAGCCGGTCAGGCTGCCGGCAGAAAGGCCGGCAATCAAAATAGCAGCAAGTATTCGTTTCATGTAAATCCTCCCTGAATTCGTAAGGGTGGGCGGAAAGTGGGAATGAGGGACGGTTCCTTTTCCCACTTTACGATTATCGAAAAGTGGGAAAAGGAACCGTCCCTCATTCCCACTTTCCGCTTTACGAAAGATGGAAAAAAGAGCGGCCCTTATTTCCACTCTCCGTTTATGTCCGCGCCGCACCCGGTTCTGACCAATTACACTATTATAATATAATCTCCCCTGCTTCTCAAGAAGAGGCCTCAAAGTTAACGAATAAATAAGAAAGGCTGCACCCGTCTGGGAGCAGCCTTCTCTATATATGGCTTGTTGATACGGGGCAGCGCCGCCTGGACAGTACCGCTTGCGCGGATGACGGCGAGCCCCAAGTGGTACATGTAATACGCCAAAAACAGTGCGCTTCGTATGGCTATATGTATTACAAATTATACCACGCCCTGGGCCTTCATGGCCTCAGCGACCTTCTCAAAACCGGCGATGTTGGCACCGGCCACGTAGTTGCCGGACATGCCGTACTTGTCGGCAGCGGCTACGACGTTGTGGACAATGTTCTTCATGATGCCTTCGAGCTTGGAGTCGACCTCCTCGAAGCTCCAGGACAGACGCTCGGAGTTCTGGCTCATCTCAAGGGCGGAGGTGGCGACGCCGCCGGCGTTGGCAGCCTTGCCCGGTGCGAAGATCACGCCGTTCTCCTGGAGATACTTGGTAGCCTCAAGAGTGGTGGGCATGTTGGCGCCTTCGCAGACAGCGATGGTGCCGTTGGCGACCAGCTGCTTGGCACCCTCGAGCGGAAGCTCGTTCTGGGTAGCGCAGGGCAGGTAGAGGTCGGTCTTGATGGCCCAGACGCCCTTGCCTTCATGATACTCGGCGCTGGGACGGGCAGCGGCATACTCGGTCAGGCGGGCCCGCTTGACTTCCTTGACCTGCTTGAGGGTCGGGACGTCGATGCCTTCCGGATCATAGATCCAGCCGGTGGAATCGGAGCAGGTGACGACCTTGACGCCCATCTGCTGAGCCTTCTCGATGGCGTAGATGGCGACGTTGCCGGCGCCGGTGACAGCGGCGGTCTTGCCGGCGATGTCGATGCCGTTGACAGCCAGGAGTTCCTTGGTGAAGTACAGAAGGCCGTAGCCGGTAGCCTGGGTACGGGCGAGGGAGCCGCCGTAGGTCAGGCCCTTGCCGGTCAGAACGCCTTCATAGAGGCCGGTGATGCGCTTGTACTGGCCATACAGGAAGCCGATCTCACGGGCGCCTACGCCGATGTCGCCGGCCGGGACGTCTGTGTCAGCGCCGATATGTCTGTAGAGCTCGGTCATGAAGCTCTGGCAGAAACGCATGACTTCGTTGTCGGACTTGCCCTTGGGATCGAAATCGGAACCGCCCTTGCCGCCGCCGATGGGCAGGCCGGTCAGGCTGTTCTTGAAGATCTGCTCGAAGCCGAGGAACTTGATGATGCCGAGGTAGACAGAGGGATGAAGACGAAGGCCTCCCTTGTAGGGGCCGATGGCGCTGTTGTACTGGACGCGGTAACCGCGGTTGACCTGGACCTTGCCGTTGTCATCCACCCACGGAACGCGGAACTGGATGATGCGCTCCGGCTCGACCAGTCTCTCAAGGAAGGCAAGGTCACGATACTTCTGCTCGTCTGCCTCGATGACGACGCGGATGGACTCGATGACCTCCTCGACGGCCTGGATGAACTCCGGCTCGGCGGCGTTCTTCGCTTTGACCTGGGCAATTACCTCATCAACATAAGACATAATGATTTCCTCCTCTTGTAAAAATAAAAAGCGTATCACGAACCGGCCCGGATGTCCGGACTAATTGGTGACCCGCCTTTGGATCTGGTTCAATATTCGCTTGAGCCTTTTATACTTTACTACTTTAAATCGACTTTGTAAAGCGGTTTTTTTCTCACATTCAGAAAAAGTGATGTCAGGGACGGGGAAATTGAACTGGGGACGGTTCCTGGTTCGAAAATTCTTTGATTTTCGAACCAGGAACCGTCCCCAGTTCAATTTCCCCG
>CAMONF010000289.1 GCA_946620335.1 uncultured Clostridia bacterium | reverse complement strand
TGTGCCGCTTTTCAGTTGGTGCGAGTAGAAAATGGGAATCAGCGGCGGTTCCTTTCCCCACTTTTCATAAAATGAAAAGTGGGAAAAGGAACCGTCCCTGATTCCCATTTTCTCACCTCCCCTTTCCGAAAAGTGGGAAAAGGAACCGTCCCTGATTCCAATTCCGGCCCTGATTCCAGTTCCGTCCGCTCTATCTTCTCACATCACAGTTGTCCAGGCATCCTGCCACCGAATGACAGGCCTGCCGTCCTCCCACTCGATGGGCAGCCAGCGGTCGGCCATGGCGATGAATTCGCCGGTGGCATGCCGGGCAGGAAGCGGTCAAAGACCGCCACTGCCTGCTCATTTTCCAGAAGATGCGCGATCTTCATGCTGGCGTTATAAATCATGTCTCAGTTCTCCTTCTTGACCTGCTGAAGCGCGTCGTTGATTGCCTTGATCTGCTCGGCGTTAATGACGTTGGCCCCCGCCTTCTTGAGCAGACTTTCAAAAGTCATGGAAGCCATCATCTGCTGCAGGGCTTTATTTCCCTTTGTGCCCTCAGCCACCTCGCCGCGGCTCGCGGAAGCCTTGGCCATAATCCGGCCGACGATGGGCGCCGTGCCCGGATTGGACATGAGCTCGCCGAACTTGTCCTTGATGGAGAAGTAGCCGGGCTTCAGGTCCTCCTTGTCGAACCAGTTGACCACGCTGCCGGCGTCTCCGAAAATGTAATCCTTGTTGGGCTCAGCCACGCGGCGGATGATCATCTCGTCGCAAAGGTCGCCGGAGACGGCCCGGATCTTGTGTTCGCCGGAGATCGGAACCTTGAAAATGAAGACCTTGTCCGCATTTTCCTTCCCAAATTCCTGTCCGTCCACGAAGAGGGTAACGCTTCCGCAGTTGGAGTAGACCTTGATCTCGGTCACGTCCTCCGCCCGGTCGACGTAGCGGCTGCCGCAGAGGTGGACGAACTTCTCCTTGCTCCAGGCTGCCTTGTAGAGATAGAAGGCGTCCTTCTTCGTCTTATGGTCGAATTCCACGAGACCCTTCTGGTTCTCGCCCTTCTTGCCTCCCTCATCGCGCCCGTCGGCCGCGAAGTCGAAAAGGTTCCATACGTGGGTGGCCCAGAGGAAAGGCCTCTCCTCGATGCATTTCAGAATGTGCTCATGATATACGCACTGATACTCCTCGGTGTAATCGCCCTGGTCAGGCTTCGAGGAATGGAAAGCCGCATTGGCGTCCGCGCCGTACTCGCTGAAGCCGATGATCCGGTCCGGATACATGGCGTGGTACTCGTCGAAGAATTCATCGTTCTGCTCCAGCTCGCCCAGGTACCAGCCGAAATACAGGTTGTAGCTTGCCATGTCGGCGATGGGAATCAGCGGGCTGTCCTTCTCCAGCATGAAAGCGTGGGCCATGACCGTCGGTCTGGTTGCATCCATCTTGTGGCAGAGCTCATTCAGCTCCCTGTGGTCCTCGAGCAGCTCCTCCGTCACCTGGCTGGAAGCCGTAATCTCGTTGCTGAGACCCCAGCAGACGATGGACGGATGGTTGTAGCACTGCGTGATCAGCTCCTTCATCTGGCTGAGGGCATTCTGCTTACCGTTAGTCATATGCTTTGTAATATACGGAATCTCAGCCCAAACGATGATACCGTTCTCATCGCACAGATCGTAGAATTCCTGGGCATGCTGGTAGTGGGCCAGACGAAGGGTGTTGGCGCCGAGCTCCTTCACGACAGCCATGTCCTCCTCATGCTCCTTGATGCTGAGGGCCGGGCCCAGGCCGATCCGGTCCTGGTGACGGCTCACGCCGCGCAGCGGGTAGCTCCTGCCGTTCAGGAAGAAGCCCTTCTCCGGATCCACGTGGAACTCCCTGCAGCCAAAGCGCGCGCAGACCTCATCCACGACCTCGTCCTCCTTCATCAGGCTGGCCTTGACACTGTACATATATGGATCTTCCAGACCGTCCCACAGATGAACGTCGCTCAGAGTGATGCAAATGCAGGCATGCCCGTCCCTCACCCTGGCAATACCAACCACCGGCCCGTCCTCCGCGGCCAGCTCAAATCTCACCTGATCTCCGCCATTCTGCCATGTCTCGATCGTGACAGCAGCTTCCTTCTTCTCAAGGTCCACCACCGGCGTCACCTTGATGCCACTCGAGCCGTCCCTCACCAGCTCAAAATGCTCCGCCGGCACCACGATCAGCTTCACATTCCTGTAAATGCCGCCGTAGAAAGTGAAGTCCGCCATCTGCGGATACACCCTATCGTTGGCGCTGTTGTCCACCGTGACCTCCAGGCAGTTCTCCTCCTGCAGCTCATCCGTTATATCCACCCGGAAAGTCGAATACCCGCCCTCATGGTGGGCCAGCTTCTTCCCGTTCAGCACCACGTCCGCCGTCATGGCCGCGCCGGCGAACTCAATAAAGCACCGACTGCCCTCCGCCATCTCCGGCTTGACAAACTTCTTTGCATACAGTGCGCTCCCGCGCCAGTAATCATTCCCGCCGTCCTGGCCATCCTTGGCATTCCAGGTATGAGGCAAACTCACAGGAGCCGGCGCCTCGCCGGGTTTGCTGAAAAACCAGTTGTCATTGAAAAGAATACTCTCTCTCATATCGTTCCTCCTTGATCTGCATTGGTCTGTACCCTTATCCAGAATAATCTGATAACACAATTGTACCCAACCAATCAGACAGTCGTAAAGCGACAGATTCGTCTTTATAGTATCAAATTCGTCAGCTGCTCCAGGGCAGAAGTCGGAATGAGGGACGGTTCCTTTTCCCACTTTTCTTTGAAAACTGAGAAAAACTGGGAATCAGGGACGGTTCCTTTTCCCACTTTTCTTCGAAAAGTGGGAAAAGGAACCGTCCCTGATTCCCAGTTTTTTCA
>CAMONF010000288.1 GCA_946620335.1 uncultured Clostridia bacterium | reverse complement strand
GGCCGTTCCCTTTTCACCCTTTTCGAGGTCGAAAACGGGGATTCAGGGACGGTTCTTTTTCCCACTTGTCGAAATCGAAAAGTGGGAAAAGGAACGCTCCCTGATTCCCAGTTCCCATTTTCCGCGACCGAAAAGTGGGAAAAGGAACCGTCCCTGATTCCCACATAGCATCTCCCCCTCACATCCCCCGGGCATAAATGACAGCCAGCCCCTTCAGCATGAGCTGCGGCTCATAAGTGCACGGATGGGTGAGATAAGGGAGGATGAGCGGCGCCTTACCGCCTGTGATGAGCAGGGAGACCGGGCGCCCCAGCTCCTTCTCGACCCGGCCGGCGAGCCCGTCGATCATGGCCGCCGTCCCGTTCATAGCCCCCGAGAGCATGCACTGGACTGTATTTTCCCCGATGAGCACCTCTGGCCTGACCGCCTCAAGGGCAGGCAGCTGGGCAGTTTTCTCGTGCAGGGCTGCCAACCCCGTGCCGATCCCCGCGCAGATGATGCCGCCCAGAAAGACCCGTTCCTCCCCCACCACATTGATGGTCGTCGCCGTCCCCAGGTCCACCGTCATGACCGGAAGGGGCAGGAAGGCCGCGGCATAGGAGGCGTCCACCAGGCGGTCATGGCCAAGGGTGGAGGTGTCTACCCGTTCGAAAACCAGACCGGTGTCCGTATCCCGGTCCACCACCAGGACTTCCAGACCAAACACGTCCGCCACAGCCCTTCGGACCGCGGGCACCACCGCCGGGACGACAGAGCTCAGGACTGCGCCCTCAGGCAGGGGCATTTCCGCGTCCCCCGCCGCCAGTGTCTCATTGAGGCAGTCCAGCAGTTGCTCCACGGCTTCCTCCGGATTTTGGGCTCCGGTATCCACCCGGCCGGAAGCCACCACTTCCCAGTCAGCGCCTTCGCCGGAGACGAAGCCAAAGTTCATGGTCGTATTGCCGATATCGATTGCCAGTATCATAGATCACACACGGTCCGGCCGCCGCTTCCGGCGTCCGGAGCTTCCTTTCTCCCGGCAGACCCGGGTATGCTCGCGTGTTGTCATTTCCATCCCCAGTTTACGAAAAGCCCGGCCCGCTTGCAAGAGCTACTTGACCGGGGGCCGGGCCGAATGCTATGGTTAGCATATCATCAATGCCATTAAGGAGGTCTCTGCATGGAGAACTTAAGCGGAAAGACCGTAGTACTGGGAATCACGGGCGGCATCGCCGCCTACAAGATGGCCAATGTGGCCAGTGCCCTGCGCAAGACCGGGGCGGACGTCCACGTCCTCATGACGCAGAACGCCACCCAGTTCATCACGCCCCTCACCTTTGAGACCCTGACCAATCACAAGTGCCTGGTGGACACCTTCGACCGGAACTTCCAGTACGACGTGACCCACATTTCCCTGGCCAAGGCGGCGGACCTCATTTTGATCGCCCCGGCGACGGCGGACGTGATCGCCAAGATGGCGGCCGGGATTGCCGACGACATGCTGACCACGGTCGTCCTGGCCTCCCTGGCCGTGAAGCTGGTCGCCCCCTCCATGAACACTGCCATGCTGGAAAATGAAATCACCCAGGACAATATCGCCCGCCTCCGCCATTACGGCTTCGAGATCATCGAGCCTGACAGCGGCCTTCTGGCCTGCCAGGACGTCGGCAAGGGCAAGCTGCCCTCTGAGGAGACCCTTATGGAGCACATTTACCGGCACCTGGCCTATGAGAAGGACCTGGCAGGGCTCCATGTGACCGTGACCGCCGGCCCCACCCGGGAGCCGCTGGATCCGGTCCGCTTCCTCACCAACTACAGCTCCGGCAAGATGGGCTATGCCATCGCCCGCCGGGCAATGCTCCGGGGCGCCGACGTCACCTTAATCTCCGGCCCGGTGAGCCTGGACCCGGTCCCCTTCGTGAAAATGGTGCCCGTCAGCTCCGCCCTCGATATGTTTAATGCTGTGAAGGACGCTCTGCCAGAGACGGATATCCTGATCAAGGCCGCCGCCGTGGCCGACTACCGCCCCGCCGAGGTGGCAGACAATAAGATCAAAAAGAAAGACGGCGACCTGAGCCTGGCCCTCGAGCGGACCGATGACATCATCGGCTGGTGCGGCACCCACCGCCATGACGGCCTCTTCCTCTGCGGCTTCTCCATGGAGACGGCGGACATGCTGGAGAATTCCAAAAAGAAGCTGGTCAAGAAAGGCCTCGACATGATCGCCGCCAACAACGTCAAGGTGGCCGGCGCCGGTTTCGGCGTCTCCACCAACATTCTGACGCTGATCACCGCCGACGGAGCCAAGGAGCTTCCGCTCATGAGCAAGGAAGATGCCGCCGGCGCGCTGCTGGATGAGATCGTGGCTCGCAGGTGAGACACAAGGGGACGGTTGAGACACAGGGACGGTCCTTTTTACGAAAATCGAAGAATTTTCGTAAAAAGGACCGTCCCTGTGTCTCAACCGTCCCCTCTATTTCATCCCGCTTCCGCGTAGCGAAGATTATTCAGGTCGTCCGTTATGAATTTAGGCGCCACGTATCCCTCCTCACCCGTCGCGTTCACGCGAACATGGGCAAGATCGTTCTCGTAGCCCAGAAGAGTCAGTTCGGTCAACGGCTCAAGGCTCGTCACATAGTCGGAACTGTAGTCCGGCTCCTTCCGCAGGTAGAGGGATGAGGCGACGTCCACGTAGTAGACTGTCCCATCGCCCTCAGGCGCAGGTGTCTCCGCCGTGGGTTCAGCGCCGGGCTCCCCAGTCGTCTCCGCCGCTGTCCCTTCCTGAGGCTCCGCAGCGGCATCCTCCGCAGACTGGGCAGTGCCCTTCTCCTCGGCAATCTCAACAGCATTTTTATAGCTGCCGTCGTCCGCCAGCACGTACTGCCCTGTGCAGTAGGCGACCTGTCCGGTCTCTTTGACATAAACGTAAGCGTAATCTCCGACCACCTTAAGGACATACATCTCTGTGCCGGATTCCTCGGAGTCGAAGGACTCGTAGTCCTGTCCGGGGCCGCACCGCAGCGCCAAAGTAGTGCGGGTATTGGACTTATAGAGGGTATTGTCGGTGATCTCCGGCACCACATCCGTGTCCACCAATATGGCGGCGGAGTAATCCTCCGGATCCACGGAGATGAGGGCCGGCTTCCCGGTCTGGGTCTTTTTGCAGGTGATTAGTATCCGGCCGTTCTCCAGGCGAAGCCGCTCCGGCTCCCCGAAGAGCTCGTTGAAAGTCCTGACCCGCTTGATGGTCTGTCCGTGCATACTCATTACGAAGAGGTCCGTATTCTCAGCCCCGGCGAAGTAGAAGGTCTCCCCCTGCTGAGCCCAGGCCCTGTCCGCGATGCGGTCGCCGAACTCAGTATTGCGCCAGTACTCCACGCCCGTCTCCTTGTTGAGCCGCACGACGTCGCCGTCCTCCAGGTAGAAGTAGGAGTCAGCCAGAATCATGAGCCCCGTGAGGGCAGGTGTCTCGGATACCGCAAAGTCCGGCGTCACATTCTGCCAGACCACCTCGTCCTTGCGGTTGATACCCGTGATGACGGCATGGACCATCTCGTCCCGGGTGACCAGTTCAAAGTTCACATTGACGACCTCCGCCAGCTCTTCCTCGCTCGCCTCGGGCGCAATCACGTGCCCCTCAGCGACCTCCGGGGAAATGACGGCATCCCCGCTTTCGGCCCCGTCTTCCGCCTTCGTTTCCTCAGAAGCATCCTGACCCTGCGCCGGCTGAGACTCCTCAGCGCTCCCGTCTGCCTCTCCGGCTTCAGCCGTCTCCTCACCGGTTCCTTCTGCTGCCGCCGCTTCCTCTCCGGCGCCTTCAGCTGCCGTCGTCTCCTCCGCAGTTCCTTCCTGCTCCGCGCCGGTCGCCTCTGCCGTTTCCGCCGTCCCGGTACTGTTTCCGTTACTCGGCGGCGTCGCCGAGCACCCGCTCAACACGGCCGCCGTCACGAGGGCGGTCAGGCAGTATAATCTGATTCTTCTCATTTCGCTCCCCCCTCTCTGAGCTTGTTCATGGCCCACTGGTAACACCAGGCCTGGGTCCTGGCCGCAAACGGCTCCCTGCGGATCAGGTCCATGACCTCCTCGGGCGTATACCAGCCGGCTTTTATTTCCTCAAAAGAGGAAGTGCTGCGAGCGAACTCGCCGGCAGCCCTGCCGCTGATGCAGATATTGCGCTCATTGGAAAATCCGATGGCGCCGTAGCTGTAATCAATCACGTCATCCACGCGAGTCAAAGTGAGACCGGTCTCCTCCCAGAGCTCCCGCCTCGCGCTCTCCTCCGGCGTCTCGCCGGGATCGATCAGCCCCGCCGGGAAATTATAAATGAATACACCCATAGCCATCCTGAATTCTCTGCACAGGAGGATCCGGCTGTCTGTCTCGTCAGTGGCTATGATAATGACCGAATCCACCTTCGGATTGTTGAGATCCTTCAGGTCCTTCATATCCGGATTCCGGCTGATCATCTCATAGGTCTTCATCTGCCCGTCCGCTGTCTCATAGTCCACATCGTAGCGGGTGATGAAGCGGCCTTCATGTACCTTTCGCATGCCTAAATATTTCACGGCTTGCCCCCTCGAACAAATATTTTTACAGCTTCATTTTAAGATACCCTAACCGGATAGACAAGACACAAATCCCGGGATTTTCATTAAGAATTTATGACGTTTAGTTCACAATTGGGGGTGGTGAGGGTGCAAAAACGGGGAAACTGGGAATCAGGGACGGTTCCTTTTCCCACTTTTCGAAATCGAAAAGTGGGAAAAGGAACCGTCCCTGATTCCCAGTTCCCATTTTCCGCGACCGAAAAGTGGGAAAAGGAACCGTCCCTGATTCCCAGTTTCCCCCTCTATTTCACAGGAACCTGATTTCCTTGAGAACGACCTCCCCCCGCGTACACTTCACAGTTACGGTCGACCTCTCTCCGGCCGGAAGGCTCCCCACCGGAAGCTCCGCAAGGGCATCTCCCTCCGGAACGCTGCCCTCAAAGAGGACCTTGTCCCCGTCCGTCACGCAGATCTTATTGTCCTTGTCAGCCCTGGCCAGAAGGGTGACCGGAACCGGCGCCTCCGCCTCGCGGACCGAATAGCTGGCATAGTCGCCCTCCTCCAGTTTGAGGAGGATGTGGGGCCAGTCGCAGTACTTCTGCGGTCCGGCCGTCCGGATAAAGCCGTCCATCGGCATGTAGCCAGGCTCGGTGGTCAGGTGCATCCTGTCCTCGCGGCGGTAACCGCAGTAGAGGGAGTAAGGCCACTTGCCGGCAAAGGGCCTGTCCGTGTCATAGCCCGAGGCCGGCACCACGGATCCCGGACGCCGCAGGGCGTGGGTCACGCGGTCCATGCGCTCAGTGCAGTTCTCCACCTTGATGGCTTCCAGCATCGCGTCGAAGACCCGGATTGCCTTCTCATAGGAGGGCTTTGGCCCGCCCTTTTCGCAGTAATCGACGATTTCCTCCCAGCCCTCCGGGACATGGAAGGTAAAGGTGGAGGCCGCGTCAGCCGTATCCACGGCCTTGGCCACCCAGATATTGTAGCTGATGTGGTATTCCATGCACATCTCGTAGGTGACGGTCATCCACTGGTTGCCGATGGCCGAATCTCCCACCGAGCTTCCCCCGGTCTCGCCCATCCAGATGGGCACGTTCAGCGCCGCGCTCCGCTCCAGCATGGGTCCGAAGACGCCGATATCAGGCAGGGACTCATAGAGGTGGGTGTCGATGGCCCAGTTGTTGCAGTAGGGATCGTAGTTGTGGTCGAAAATCTCCACGCGTCCCGCGAACCGATGCCCCTGGATAAAGAGGATATGGTTCCTGTCGACGCTGCGGATCTCCTTCACCAGCCTGTCATAGTATGCCTTAAGGTCTGGAATCAGGTAATCGAACATGGGCAGGGCAATCGGCTCGTTGAGGAGATCAAAGCCGGCAATGATCCATCTGTCCTTCCACCGCCTGGCCATCTCCTTCCAGAGAAGGATGGTCCGCTCCCCGCTCTCCTCGTCGATGAAGAGGTGGGGCTGGTTGTCCACACCGTCGTCGCAGCTGACGGTACTCTGGCCGGCTGTCGCCGCATGCAGGTCCATGATGACGTAAAGTCCATGCTTCTCGCACAGGTCCAGATACCCGTCCAGCATGGCGAACTGTTCTTCATTAAAATGAATACCCGGCTCCTCATCCAGCAGAAAGCGGGCGTTCAGCGGCAGACGGATCGAATTGAAGCCCTGCCGCTTCATGGCTTCGATATCCCCCTCGGCCAGGTAGTTGGCTACCCACTCATTCCAAAACTTCCTCTGGTATTTTTTGCCTGCCAGTTCCGCCACGAACACATCCATGGTCCGGCCGCGGTCAAATGCCGAGGAGCGGGCGAAACGGCCGGCGATCCCGCCGAAACCGGCGCCGCCAAAGAGAAACCCCTCCGGGTTCAGCCAGTTGCCGACACCCATACCGCGGAGAATGACTTCATTTCCCTCCTCATTGACGAAACGTCTCCCGTCTGTGCGGAGGAATCCTTTTACTGTCTGAAACATGCTGCACCTGCCTTTCTCTTGTAATGCCGGTCTTAGCCAAAGACCGCTCTTGTTGAGAACCGGCCCGACAGAAACTGCCGGACCGGTGTATTGCCCCTTGTTTTTCCGATGCCGTCCCATCGTCAGGCAGCCGAGAATATCGGCAGAAGCTCCCAGAGCCGTCCGCTGCTCTCGACCACATAGTTCTGGCCAGCAATCTTGATGATGGAGACCGTTTCAAAGTTGAAGACACATTCCTCCCCGTCCGAGAGCACATAGGTGATCCGGCACCGGGTCGCGTTGTCCTGCTTTCCGATCTGGCCGACGACGATCATATCGGTCATGGCGTTGTAGACGGACCGCATGAAGGCGGTATCCTCCGAGACAATGGTCGCGTCCTCCATCAGGACCTCCTTCTCCTTGCCGAAGTCATCCTCCTCCAGTTTGTAGAGCTCGCAGGTCAGGCTGATCGGATCTCTTCCCGCGTCCATGTCCCGGACCAATTGCTGCTGGGCCGACCGGTTGTCAAATATAAACAGGAATCCGTTCACATTGTCCATCTGCCCCGCGGACACCGTGTCCGCGGACAGGTTCCTGCCGCAGGCAGCCAGTACCAGCATGATCATGGCCATAACAGCCGCCAGCATCCTCCGACGGAGCTCTCCCTTTTTCCAACTCTGAATCACCTGTAGTCCCCTCACTTTCCGCTGTGGATCCAGCGTTTCACTTCCGTCTTATCATATCACATATGGAAAAAGGATAGGAAGACTTTTCTGACAGATTTGGAGGTGGGGGAAACTGGGAGTCAGGGACGGCTCCTTTTTTCGAGGTCGAGAACTGGGAATCAGGGACGGTTCCTTTTCCCACTTTTCGAAATCGAAAAGTGGGAAAAGGAACCGTCCCTGATTCCCAGTTTTCCCCCATATTCCAAAATCAAACATAAGCGGCCATCATCCGTTGATCAGTCGTATGATGGCCGCTTACAGTTCGAATTCACTTATCAATGGTCCTTTTTCTCCATTTCAGGTGCTTGATAAATTTCGTTCCCTATATTCAGTTTTCAAAAGGTCTTTCCGTAGATTAAGTAAGTATATTGCTTTATTTTTATTCCGAACTCGTCTTTTGGATTTGAAATGTTCATCTTTCTTCAGATGCCTTATTCCGGGTCTTCATCAAACAACCAACCATCTATCAGGCAACCACCCAACTACTGACCCGCTGAATTTTACATCTCGTTGTCGGGAGCTCCCATCCGCAGGACCTTCTTTACGATCCTGTTTCAAGCTTCCGACTGGCTGTATGTTCAATATGACTGCCAGCTCAGATGACCTCTTCTCCAATGTCACTTTATGTGCGGAATTGATATCCTGGTGCGTATCTTTCACAGATTGAGGAGAATGGCTTTCACGTTCGGAACTGCTGACACAGCCTGTTCATATTGAGGGATAACCGGAACGGTTCATTTACTACATCCAAGGGAATGCCCTCCTTAGTGGTGCTTTTTTCTTCCATAAGAGTTTCGAATCAGATATTTATGATATATCCTTTTGATTCTTGCATGTCTGGCGGATCGGTCCTTCGCTGCCTTGGCGACTTTATAAAAGCTCGGCTACGACTGCGTATGCTTTCCGGACTTGCTTCCTCTTCTTTCAGGTCCTGTCATCAGTCAGTCCTTGAAACCGGTTTTCCTTTTGCTGCGCGCACCGTCCTTCCGTCAGGGATGTGCGATGCTTGTAAAGGTTTCCGCTGAAGGGGAGGTCTCCGATCATTCCTTCCGGCAGGTTTTTCTCCTCTGCCTTCCATGCCCTTCCTGAAGCTTTCTCTTTGCTGCAGGTCTTTATGTCGGAAATAAGCTTTTGTCAATGGGTTGCTGGAGGATAAACTTTTCTGATTTTCTCTCTCTGTTGATGGATGTATCTTATCAAATCGCCCCATATTTGTCAAGCAATATTCGATATTTTGTTGATTTTTCTTTTTAAAGCTGCAAAATATTCTATATTGTCAGATACTTTTCCAATAGTATCTCTTGTTCCAATAATTAGTGCAACTAACTCATACTGGAAATGAACCCCCTCCACACGCTGGCGGTGTGCAAAAGTGGGAATCAGGTACGGTTCTCAGTTCGAAAATTCTTAGTTTTTCGAACTGAGAACCGTACCTGATTCCCACTTTTACAAAGACGAATATCACTCGCCTCTCTCCTTGAGGTAACCATGGAGCATGGAGGCGATTTTGAAGGTCATGGCATCCTCGAACAGGCGGATGTCGAGGCCGGTGGCCTGGTGGATCTTCTCAAGCCGATAGACCAGGGTGTTGCGGTGAACGTAAAGCTGACGCGCCGTCTCGGAAATGTTGAGGTTGTTGTCGAAGAAGGTATCGATGGTGGCCTGGGTCTCCTCGTCGAACTGCTCAGGCGGCCGTTCCCCGAAGACCTCCTTCAGGAAGAGGCGGCAGACCTCCGGCGGCAGCTCATAGATGAGACGGCCCAGTCCCAGATGGGAGAAGCGCATAACCGTCTCATTCATATAGAAAATGCGCCCAATCTCCAGCGCGTACCTTGCCTCCCTGTAGACGGACGGCAGCTCTGCCAGATCCTTGGTCACCCCGCTGAAGGCCACCCGCGCGGGAATCATGGCCTCCGTGTTCAGCATGTCCACGATGGTCCTGGCTGTCTTCTCATAGTCCTTCTCCTTCTCCCGGTCAGAGACCGTGCGGATCAGAGCCACATGGGCCGTACCGACCTGGACGGCCATGTCGTGGGACCTGGTGAGAAACAGCTGCTTTAAGATCGTCAGGGCCATATCCAGATCGCCCCGGGAGACTTCCACCACATAGAGGAGCCTCCGCTCCTCCTGGGCAATATGAAAGGAGGCGGCGCCGTCATAGATTTCTCTCTCTGTCAGTTCTCCGGTCAGGAACCGGCGCAGAAATACAGACCGGCTGGACCGCTCCCGCATGGTGGTCACCAGGGCGGAGAGCCTCTCCGCTGCGGCTTCGTAATCCTCGACCGCATCCTCGTCGATGCGGAAGGGAAGCCCGGTCAGGCGGGTCAAGTCCGCCAGGCTCTTGCGGAATTTTTCCTCATTCGTCATGGATTCGCGTCCCTCTCTTTATATCTGGCCGGAGCCGGCATCATCTTTCCACTCCGTTTTTGCCCTTCACACATTCCCGGACCGCATTCCCTCATCACAGGTCTGCTTTCCTAGGCCGTGTCCGACACTGCAGGTCTGCATTTCCAGTTCCGAGCCTGCAGGCATGCCGGGCTTCACAGTCCTAATCGTTCAAAAAGAGGCACGCCTTGCGGCGTGCCTCCCGAATTGCTTCTCTTAAGATCAGTCGGAGATAGTGACCTCGGTCTCCTTGTCGAAGAAGTGAGCCTTGGACATATCCAGAGCGAACTTGACCTTGCTGCCAGTGCGGGCAGTGGTGCGCGGATTGACGCGGGCGGTCATCTGAGTGCCGGCGAAATCGAAGTACAGGAAAACTTCGGCGCCAAGGAGCTCGTAGACCTTGATCTCAGCATTGATGGTAGCTTCCGGATGAGCAGCCAGGAACTCCGGCTCATCGTGGACATCTTCCGGACGAACGCCGAGAACGATGTTCTTGCCGATGTAGGGCTTCAGAGCCTCAGCTCTGGCACCGGTGACGGTCAGCTTCTCGCCGCCGACGGTGATCTCGATATCCTTGCCCTTGCCGGCAACGGAGGCATCCATGAAGTTCATCTGCGGGGATCCGATGAATCCGGCGACGAACTGGTTGCAGGGATGATCATAAAGCATCTGCGGGGAATCGACCTGCTGTACGATACCGTCCTTCATAACGACGATACGGGTACCAAGGGTCATAGCCTCGGTCTGGTCGTGTGTAACGTAGATGATGGTGGCGCCCAGTCTCTGATGCAGCTTGGAGATCTCAGTTCTCATCTGAACACGGAGCTTAGCATCCAGGTTGGACAGCGGCTCGTCCATGAGGAAGACCTTGGGGTTACGGACGATAGCACGGCCCATGGCAACAAGCTGTCGCTGACCAGCGGAAAGAGCCTTAGGCTTACGATCAAGGAGTTTGTCAAGGTCAAGGATCTTAGCAGCCTCTTCGACCTGCTTCTTGATCTGCTCCTTCGGAACCTTGCGAAGCTTAAGACCGAATGCCAT